>DATJRL010000147.1:0-6591 GCA_035504785.1 Caulobacteraceae bacterium | reverse complement strand
TCGAGCTTGGGGTCGGAATAGTGGATCGGCTCGCCGGCCGCGTCCTCGCCCGGCCTGATCGGGACCATCAGGCAGCGGGCGCCGAGGGCCTGGCACTTGTCGACGCTCGCCTTGGCCAGCGCCATGTCCCAGTAGTTGGGCACCATCACCGGGAAGAGCCGGCCCTTGCCGGCCGCGCAGGCCTCGGCGATGTGCTCGTTGTAGGCGCCGAACGTCTCCGCCCGGTTCATCATCTTGCCGAACATGTAGAGGCCGAACAGGCGCTGCGGGAAGATCAGCTCCTTCTCGACGCCCTCCACGTCGAGATCACTCAGCCGCGCCTCGACGTCGGTGAAGCCCGGCGTGCATTCGAGGGTCAGGCAGAGCGCGGCGGCGATCGGCGCCGGCGTCATGTGCTTGTCGCCGATGGTCAGCTGCCAGCCGCCGTCCTCGAACTTCATTCTGGGCGCCTGGTCCTTCAGGTGCTCCGGGAAGCGATCCACCCAGCAGTCCGGCTCCAGCATGTGGCTGTCGGCGGAGACGATGATCGTGCCCTCCGGCCAGGCCGTGGTCGCGGCCTGCGGCTTGCGGTCGGGGGAGAGCGGGATCCCGACCATTTCCGGGATCTCGAGAACGAAGCCGTCGTCGGCCATAGCGGTTTCTCCTAGCCGACCCCTAAGAGTGTCATCCCGGACAAGCCGCGTCAGCGGCGCAGATCCGGGATCTCTTCGGCGCAGCAGCGGGAAGGAGATCCCGGATGACTCCGCGGAGCCTGTCCTCGGGCCGACCCTCGGTCGGTCCCGGGGGCGGGTCTCCGGGATGACAGTGTGGGGGTGGATGAGACACGTTAGTTCAGCTCGCAGATCGTACCGAACCTGGCGGGGGTCAGAGCCATGACGGGAACCCTGGCGCCGATCGGGCGCGGGTTCAACGCGGACGCCGGGTCAACCACCCTCGTTTGTCCCGCACATGGGACGCCGGGCCTCGCAAAACTGAGGGCTGGCCGCGCAGCGCGGCCGACACTAGCGTCGCGGCCATGAAAGGATGGCGCGCGAGGCTGACGGGCGCGGCGCTGATGGCGCTGACGGCGAGCGGCGCGCCGATGGTCGCGCGCGCCCAGCCGACGGCGGCGGCCGAAGCCGATCGCCAGCAGGTCGTGCAGGGGTTGCAGGCCCAGTACGAGGTGGCGCTGATCCGCGAGCGCAAGATGGCCGACGATCGCGAGACGCAGCTGATCGGCGCCCTGGAGGCTCGGCTGAAGGCGGCGCGCGCCCAGGCCGACGCCGCAAAGGGCAGCGCCGCCGCAGCCAACGCCCAGCTCGCCGCCGCGCGCGCCGAGTACGACAAGCTGGCCGGCCAGATCGCCTCGCGCGATCCGTCGACCCAGGCCGACGTGGCGGCGCACCAGTCGCAGAGCGAGGCCGTGGCCGCCCAGGCCTCGCCGGAAAAGCTGGCGGCGCTGCAACGCTTCGTCGACGGAGACCGCGTCGGCGCCTGGCCGCAGATCCAGGCTCTGACCGACGCCGAGCTGAGCGCGCCGGGCGTCACGGTCGCCAAACAAGCCGCCGACGCCCGCGAACTGGCCGACCTGCGCGACAACATGCGCGCCCATGGCGAGGCGACCACGGCCGACGTCTTGGCCCTGTACGACAAGGCCGCCGCCCTCGATCCGAGCGACTTCAAGACCGAGATCGCACGGGCGCGGCTGGCGCATGACCTCGGCGATCTCTCCCGGGCGCGCGCCGCAAGCGAACAGGCCGGCAAGGTCGCCGCGACAGACCGCGAGCGGGCCGTCGCGCTCGACATGATCGGAGAGCAAGCGGCCGACCAGCACGACTACGCCACCGCCGGCCCGGATTACGATCAGGCGATCGATATCTTCCGCCGCATCGTCGCGAGCGACCCGACGGCGGTCGCGCAGGCCAGCCTCGGCGGCGCGCTGCAGGACAAGGGCGACCTGCAGGTGCTGGAGGGCGACTTCACGTCGGCGCGGGCGACCTATTCCGAGGCCCTGACCATCCGCCAGCAGGTCGCGGCCGCCCATCCGAACGTCGCCGGGCTGCAGGACGAGGTGACGAGCGTGATGCAGCGCCTCGGCGACCTCTACGAGAAGACCGGCGATCTCGCGGGCGCCAAGGGCGCGTTCGAGGACGGCCTCGCCATCCGCCAGCGCCTCCTGGCCGCCGACCCGACCAACACCGATCTGCAGTACTACGTCTCCGCGTTCATGCGCCGTCTCGGGGACATCGCGCTGCTGCAGAACGACCTGACGACGGCGCGGGCGCAGTACGAGGCGTGTCTCGCCATCCGCCAGCGGCTCTCGGCCGCCAACCCGTCCTCGGCCCAGCTGCAGAACGCCGTCGCGCTCGACCTCGAGGATCTCGCCGGCGTCGCCTACGACCAGAACGACGTCACGACCGCGCGAACCGACTACGAAGCCAGCCTCGCCATCCGCCAGCGCCTCGCGGCGGCCGACCCCACCAACGCGGCGCTGCAGCAGCTGATCCTGCGGGCGATGGCGCGTCTGGCCAAGACCGGCGGCGGCAGCGTCGGCTGGCGCGAGGTCGCCGTGCAGTACGCGAAGATCAAGGCGGCCGGAGAGCTCGTGCCGGGCGACGAGAAGGTGCAAGCCGCGCTAAAGGCCCATCACCTGGCGGACTAGGGTCTGGATTTTATTGTCATCCCGGCCGAAGGGCCGCCTCGGGCGGACCGCAGAGCCGGGATCTCCTCAGCACCGGCGGCGACAAGGAGATCCCGGATGAGTCCGCTTCGCGGCTCTCCGGGATGACAGTTAATTATGTGGCTGATTTCGTGATGAAAACGATCCCAGGTGAGCGTCGACCCTCAGCGGGTCAGGCGCTTCAAGGCCGGCGTCGCGTCGTCGATCAGCAGCAGGCCGTCGCGGGCCTTTTGCTGGACGAGCGTCTGGGTGAGGCAGAGCGAAGCGGTGGCGTTGATCTGCTTGGCTTCCACCGGCAGCACGTCGAGCGCCCGGGCGGCGGCCTTGCGCGCGGCGACGACGCCGTAGCGGCGGTCCGGCGCGTGGCGCAGCGAGGCGGCGAGGGTTGCAACGTCCTGGACATCCATCAGCTGATCCGAGACCTCGCTGGCGGCCTCGCGCAGGGTGTCGAGGCAGTCGAGGGTCTGGGCGTCGCCGGTGGCGTTGAGCTGCGAGACCCCGCCGCCGACGGCGTCGGTGAGCGCCTGGGTGAGATCCAGCGAACGTTTGTAGAGCGCCTGCACCGCGCGAGCGTCGTGGCGGGTGACCGCGCTCGCGGGCGTCGGAAGCGCCAGTGCCGCCAGTCCCAGGGCGGAAATTGCCGACCAAAGGCCTCGCGGCATCGTCCTCTCGCTCCCATCCAGACCTGAAACGGTATCGACAGGCTCCCTTGCTCTCAAGGCGTATTCTTGCCGCCGGCAAGGTGAGTGGAGATCACCTCGCGATTCTGATAGGTCGCCGAATGTGTTTGAGAGTCGAAGTACGGGCGCCCGATGGACTTCGCCTGCCGTTTTCCTTTTGCTAGTCTCGCCGTTGCGGACGAGACGGGCGGGCCTGAGGCGAGCCGATGACCCATGTGATGGTGTCGTACAAGCGCGCGGACGAACCGCGCGTGGCGGTGCTGGTCAAGGCGTTAAGGGCCAGCGGTTTCGAGGTGTGGTGGGACCAGGCCCTGCCCGGCGGCGAGGCCTGGCGGGAGAATATCCAGAAGGCGATCGACGAAGCCGGCTGCGTGGTGGTGTGCTGGTCGGAGGGCTCGACCGGCGTCGACGGCGGCTTCGTGCGCGACGAGGCGACCCGCGCCAAGGCCCGCAACATCCTGGTGCCCGTGGCGATCGACCCGGTGGCGCCGCCGCTGGGCTTCGGCGAGCTCCAGGCGATCGACCTGAAGAAGTGGAAAGGCAATCCGAAGGACCCGTTCTTCCAGGATCTGGTCGCGGCCTGCCGCGCCAAGCTGGAGAACAAGCCCGCGCCGCCGGCGAAGGCGCCCAGCGTGCGGCTCTACCGGCGGCTGCGGGCGGGCGCGCTCGGCGCCCTCGCGACCGCGTTCTTCTTCTCCCTCGCCACCAATGTCGGCGGGCTGCAGACCACGTTGTGCACGATCCCGGTGGGCCAACCGCTGTTGTCGGACGGCTGCGGCGCCTTCGGCCTCGGCGGGCGGCCGACGCGGACCGAGCGGATCGCCTGGGAGGCGCGGCGGCCTGGCAATTGCGCCGACCTGCGCAGCTTCATCGACCGTTTTCCGACCAGCGCCTACCGCCGCCTCGCCGCCGATCTTCTAGCGGCCGCCACGAGCCAGCGTTCCGCTGTCTGGACGCCGACGCCTCGGACCGTACGCGGCTATGTTCGGCAATCGGAGACGGCGTTCCCCTCCGCCGACGCCGCCCAGACCGACGCCAAGACCCGCGCCCAGGCCGACGCCCTGTCGCTGTGCGCCCCGATCGACGCCAACGAGCGCCTCGATGGCGCCTCGGTCACGCCCGGCGCCTTCGACTGCCGGCCGGGGTTCGAGGGCGGCACGGTGTGCGCCCTCGACTATTCCGGAACCTGCCAGATCGAGACCCACGCCCTGGTGGAACGGTGCGGGTAAACCAAATCCACCCCCGTCACCCCGGGCGGAGCGCAGCGAAGACCCGGGGCCGGATGCTCCGCCGCCCAGTTGGAGTTCGTCTATGAACCGGCCCGTCCGGCCCCGGTTCTACGCCGCTTGCGCGGCTGCGACCGGGGTGACGGGTGAGGTAGCGCTGGAAATCAGTTCACCTTTTCCAGCACGTGGATGGCGCAGGCGGAGCCCATGCCGACCACGTGGGTGAGGCCGATGCGGGCGCCTTCGACCTGGCGGGCGCCGGCTTCGCCACGAAGGTGTGTCGTCACCTCGTAGATGTTGGCGATGCCGGTCGCGCCCAACGGGTGGCCCTTGGAGAGCAGACCGCCCGACACGTTCACCGGCACGCGGCCGCCGAGCGCCGTCACGCCGTCGTCGATCAGCCGCCCGCCCTCGCCGTCGGCGCAGAGGCCGAGGTTCTCGTAGTGGACGATCTCGGCGGTGGCGAAGCAGTCGTGCAGTTCGACGAGGTTGACGTCCTCCGGGCCAACGCCGGCCTGATCGTAGGCCTCCTTGGCGGCCAAGCGCGTCACCGCGTTGAAGTCCGGCATGACCAGGTTGCGCGGCGTGTAGGGATCGCTGGTCATGGCCGAGGCCCGCACGCGCACCGCGCGCCCCATCAGCCCCTTCTCCCGCACCTTCTTCTCGCTCATCAGCACCGCGGCGGCCGAGCCGTCGACGTTCACCGAGCACATCAGCTTGGTGTTGGGATAGGAGATCATCTCCGCGCCCATCACCTCCTGGAGCGGGGTCTCGATCTGGTACATGGCCTTCGGGTTGAGGGTCGAGTGGTGGTGGTTCTTCACCGACACCTTGGCGAACTGCTCGAAGGTGGTGCCGTACTTGCGGGTGTGCTCCATCCCCACATGGGCGAACACCGACGGCATGGTGCCGGAGCCGAGCAGGCCCTCGGTGGGGATGCCGGCGCCACCGCCTCCGCCGCCCAGCAGGCCCTTGCCCATCTGCTCCACGCCCACGGCCAGCACGGTGTCGTAGACGCCGGCCTTGATCGCCATGAAGCCCTCGCGGAAGGCTGTGGCGCCGGTGGCGCAGGCGTTGGCGACGTTGACCACCGGGATTCCGGTCTGGCCGATCTCCTGCAACACCCGCTGGCCGACCATGCCGCCCGCCTGACCGAGGTTGCCGCAGTAGAGCGCCTGCATGTCGTGGATGGTGAGGCCCGCGTCATCCAGGGCCATCAGCGCGGCCTCGGCCCCCAGATTGGGCACGGTCCGGTCGGGGAAGCGACCGAACTTAATCATGTCGACGCCGACGACGTAGACTTCAGTCATGGCTCTCTGGCTCCTCAGGCAGGAACGAAGAAGTAGGAAAGGTAGGAATTGCCCTCTTTGTCCTTCCGACCGGCATCCCGGTAGACGACCTTCACGGGCATATCGAACTTGATGGCCTCGGCGCTCGGGACCATGTCCACGAGGTTGCCCTTCACGCAGCCGCCGCCCTCGAGGTCGACGATCGCGGAGATGAACGGCACCGGTACGCCGGGGAAGTTCCGGTGCACGATGGTGAAGTTATAGAGCTTGCCGTCGTTGGAGAGCTTGGTCGCGCTCATCTTGCCGCGCGTCCCGCAGGCCGCGCAGACCAAGCGCCGGCCGAGGAACACCTCGCCGCAGTTCCCGCACTTGTAGCCCTCGAGATAGGGCTCGCCGGCTTCGGGGATTTTCAGAAAGGGAACCACCGGCAAGGGTTTGGCGGCGGTTTCGGCTTCGGGCATTTGCGTTCTCCAAGCTCTCGCCTGGGCGGCGGGCGAATTGCGGCCCGACCCTATACCTCGCGAGGCGATTGACAACGCTCCCCTCGCGTCATGCCAGGCCACAAATCGGCGAGGGCGGGCAGAGGTTGCTGATTTGTCATCGCCGACGGGCTTGCATTCTCGTCGCGGAATAGCCCTCAACTGTCGCGACCGCGCCAAGACACGCCCGCACCGGAGGAACTGACAGCTTGAGCACCGCCGCCCAGCCGTCACAGCGACTGTCGCTTGGCAACATCT
>DATJRL010000146.1:0-6340 GCA_035504785.1 Caulobacteraceae bacterium | reverse complement strand
TCCACCGACTCCGGCGTGCTGAGCCAGACCCCGTACTCGTTCAAGACGCGCTTCGAGAACGAGAAGGGGACCAACCCGGAAGAGCTGATCGCCGCCGCCCACGCCGGCTGCTTCACCATGGCGCTGGCCTTCGCCCTGCAGCGAGCCGGCTACACGCCCACCGAGCTGACCACCGAAGCCGCCGTCTCGCTCGACCCCGACGGCGGCGGCTTTCGCATCACGCGCTCCGCTCTGACGCTGATCGCCGACGTGCCCGGCCTCGATCAGGACACCTTCAAGCAGCTCGCCGGCGAGGCGGAGAAGACCTGTCCCGTGTCTCGGGTGCTGAATGCCGAGATCACCCTCGACGCCAAGCTGACGTGAGGCTCACGCCTCGCCGGTGAGCAGCGCGTAGGCGGCCAGCGCCATCACCTTGGCCGAGTTGGTCATGTCGGCGATCTCGACGTATTCGTCGGGCTGGTGGGCGAGGTCGAGGATGCCCGGGCCGTAGGCCACGCAGTCGCGCAGGTGACCGATGCGGTCGATGTGCTTCTGGTCGTAGGTGCCGGGCGAGCAGATCAGCGCCGCCTCGCGCCCCAGCACCCGGCGCACGCCCTCGGCCGCGGCGCGCACCACCGGCCGGTCCGGCTCGGTCATCGAGGGCCGGACCTCCAGCAGGTCGCGCAGCGAGTAGCGGAAGCCGGGGCGGCTCTGTGCGAGGCCATCCAGCAGCGCCCGCATCCGCGCCTTCACCTCCTCGAGGTCCTCCTCGATCAGCAGCCGCCGGTCGAACACCAGCCGGCAGGCGTCGGCGACCAGCGGCGCGGGCAGGCCGGCGGCCTCGCCGGGCGCAACGTCGGGCTGCCCTCCGTGTACGGAGTTTATGTTCAGCGTCGGCGTGCGTGCGCCCGGCGGCTCGACCGGCATGGCCGTCGGCTGGCCGTCCAGCGCCGGATAGAGTTCGCGCTCGAACGCCTCCAGCACCGCCGACATGTGGCGGATCGCGGAGTCGCCCAGGAACGGCATCGAGCCATGGGCGATGCGCCCCTTGGTCTCGATCTCGCCCCACCAGACGCCCCGGTGGCCGATGCAGACCCGGTTGACGTTGAGCGGCTCGGGAATGATCACATGATCGACGCGGGGCTTGGAGAACCAACCGCGCTCAGCGAGCCAGGCGACGCCGCCCAGGCCGCCGGACTCCTCGTCGCCGGTCCCGGAGATCTCCAGCGCGCCCGGCAGCGGGACGCCCGAGTCGATCAGCGCCTCCACCGCGACGATCGCCGCCGCCAGCCCGCCCTTCATGTCGCAGGCGCCCCGGCCATAGACTCGGCCGGACTCGACCTCGGCGTCGAAGGGACCGCGCGTCCAGCCTTCGCCCGGGGCGACGACGTCGATGTGGCCGTTGAAATGGACGCACGGACCGGGCGAGCCGCCCTCGCGCCGCCCCACCAGGTTCCAGCGTGGGTATTGATCGCAGTCGCCGGGGGCGCCCTCGGCTCGGACGTACTCCACCTGGAAACCGCGCGGCGCGAGCCGCTGGCCGATCAGCTCCGCGCAGTCGCGGTAGTGCTCGCCGGGCGGATTGACCGAGGGGATGCGGATCAGGGCCTGGGCGAGGTCGACGATCTCCGCCTCGCGCGCCTCGATCGACGCCAGCAGGTCCGCCTCGCGCGGATGGGTCATGCCGCCAACCTCAGAGGCACCGGCCGCCGTCGACCTCGAGCGCCACGCCCGTGATCATCGAGGCCTCGTCGGAGCAGAGGAACACCGCGGCGGCGGCGATGTCGGCCGGCGTGGAGAGCCGCCTCAGCGGAATAGTGGTGAGGATGCGGGCGCGCGCCTCGTCGCTGTCCTCGCCCATGAACGTCGGCAACATCGGCGTGTCGCCGGCCACCGGATTGATGGCGTTTACGCGGACACCGTAGCGCGCCAGCTCGATGGCCATGGCCCGCGTGGCCGCGATCATCCAGCCCTTGGAGGCGTTGTACCAGGCGAGGTTCGGCCGCGGGCTGACCCCGCCGGTGGAGGCGATGTTGAGGATCGCCCCGCTCTTGGCCGCCTTCATCGCCGGCACGAAGTGGCGCGCGGTGAGGTAGACCGACTTGGCGTTGACAGCGAACAGCCGGTCGAACTCCGCCTCGCCGACCGCGTCCAGCGCCCGCGGCCCCTGACCCACGCCGGCGTTGTTGACCAGGATGTCCACCCGGCCGCCGAAGGCGATGGCGGCCCGCGCCAAGGCGTCGACGTCGGCGTCCACCGACACATCCGTGCGCACGCCCCGCGCCGCGGCGCCGAGTTCGCCGGCCACTGTCTCGGCGCCCTCGCCATTCAGGTCGGCGACGACGACCTTCGCGCCCTCCACGACGAACTGCCGCGCGATGCCCGCGCCGAAGCCCGAGGCCGCGCCGGTGACGACGGCGACCTTTCCCGCGAGCCTGCCGAGCGCTGCGCCGGTCATGGGCGTAGCTGAGTACGAGGCCGCCGCGGAGTCCAGGCCTGACGTGGCGGCGCGCGGCTCGTGCGAGTCGCGCGGCGACGGTAAGACGATCCGGATGAGTCGTTCTCGGATCGCCAGCGCCGCCGGCGCGCTCGCTGTCGTCCTCGGTGGAGGCGGGGCTTGCGCGGACGACGCGCCGGCGGCGAGCGTGGTGCTGCCGCCGGTGGTCGTCACGGCTCTGCCGGAACCCACGATCGGCGACCAGCCCAGCGTCCGTACGCTCGACGCGTCCACGATCGCGACCGACGGCTGGGCGAGCGCGGCGGGCGCGATGCTGGCGCGGATCGGCGCGGTGAACGTCCAGGACGATCTCGACGACCCCGAACAGCCGAGCCTGTTCTATCGCGGCTTCGAGGCGTCGCCGGTGCTGGGCGCGTCGGAAGGGCTGGCGGTCTACCAAGGCGGCGTGCGCGTCAACGAAGCCTTCGGCGACGTCGTGAACTGGGACCTGATCCCCGACAACGCCATCGCGCGCCTCGATGTCGCCAGCGCGAACCCGCTCTACGGCGAGAACGCCCTGGGCGGGGCCATCGTGCTCCGGATGAAGAACGGCTTCGACGACCCCGGAGGCGCGGCCGACGTCACCGGCGGCTCGTTCGGCCTCCGCGCCGGAGAGGTGTCCTACGGCGGCCACAGCGACCGCTTCGCCGTCTTCCTCGCGGCGCGGGCGTTGGACGAGGACGGCTGGCGCGAGTTCTCCTCGGATCGCGTGCGCCAGCTCTATGCCGACGTCGCCGCCCGCGGCGATCGCCTCACGCTCGATCTCAGCTTCTCCGGCGCGGACAATCTCCTGGAAGGGGAGTCGGCGACGCCGGTGGAGGAACTGGCCGTGGATCGCCGCCTCGTGTTCACCTCGCCGCAAGACAACGCCAACCGCCTGGCGTTCCTGACGCTGAACGGCGCGTTCCAGGCGAGCCCGACGCTGTCGCTGCAAGGCGACGCCTACGTCCGCGGCTTCGATCAAGGCGTCGAGAATGGAAACACCACGGCCTATGTCGCCTGCACGACGCCGCCTGGCCAGCTCTGCCAGCCGGATGGCCTGACGCCGCTGGCGACGGCGTCCGGCGCGCCGATTCCCGACATCTCGCAGGGCGGTGCGGTCCCCATCGGCGAGAATGATCGCGAACGGATCGACGCCCGTTCGGCGGGAGGGCGTCTCCAAGCGGTTTCGTCGTCCCCGCTCCTCGACCGCGGCAACCAGGCGGCCTTCGGCGCCACGCTCGACGCATCGCATGTGGACTTCTTCACCTCGACGGAGGTCGGAGTGATCGCGCCCGATCTGGTCGTTCAGCCATCCGGATTGTTTCCAGTGACGCCGGAAGGCTCGCCGTTCAACGCCACGCCGGTCGACCTCGGGGCGGAAATCGCCAGCGCCGGCGCGTACGGCACGGACACGCTGGCCCTCGGAGGACACCTGTCGCTGTCGCTCAGCGCCCGTTTCAACTGGACCCGCATCGCCCTGCACGACCGCCTCGGCGTCCAGCTCACCGGAACCAACGACTACCAGCGCCTCAATCCGGCGATCGGCCTCGTCTGGAAGCCGTCGGAGGCGCTGAGCCTCTACGGCGACTACGCGGAAGGCAGCCGCGCGCCGACCCCGAGCGAGATCGAGTGCTCCGACCCCGCGCGGCCCTGCCTGCTGCCGTCGTCCTTGTCGTCCGACCCGCCGGCCCTCAAGCAGGTGGTGTCTCGGACCTTCGAAGTCGGGCTGAAGGGGCGTCGCAGCCTCGGGTCCGGCGACCTCGAATACAGCCTTAGCGCCTATCGAACGCAGGTCCGCGACGACATCTACGGCGTCGCCACCTCGCTGAGCGCCGGCTTCTTCGAGAACATTCCCGGCACGACGAGAGCCGGCGTCGAGGCCGACCTGACCTATCGCACCGCGCGCCTCACCGCGCTGGCCAGCTACGCCTACACCGACGCCACCTTCGATTCCGCGCTCACGCTCCCGTCGCCCGCCAACCCCTTTCGCGACGCCGACGGGAACATTCACGTCCACCCCGGCGATATCTTGCCCGGCATCCCCCGCAACCGCCTGAAGCTCGTCGCC
The DNA here is from genome assembly GCA_035504785.1 of Caulobacteraceae bacterium. Classification (GTDB taxonomy): domain Bacteria; phylum Pseudomonadota; class Alphaproteobacteria; order Caulobacterales; family Caulobacteraceae; genus Acaudatibacter. Next base: position 1,814 of record DATJRL010000146.1, on the reverse strand, counting down.
GACTACCACGCGACGGCGCGGCTGAGCTTCGGGGGCGAGGCGCGGTTCCTGGACAGCCAGTTCTACCACGGCGACGAATCCAACCAGCTGGCGCCGATCCCGGGCTATGTCGTGGTCGGCCTGCACGCGAGCTACGCGCCGACCGCCGGATGGCGGCTCTTCGCCCGCGTCGATAACGCGCTGAATGCGCGCTACGCCACCTTCGGCGTGCTGGGCGATCCTTCCGGGATCGGCGCCCCGGGGGTCCCCAACGACGGGGCCAATCCTCGCTTTCTCAGCCCGGCCGCGCCGCTCGCCGTCACCCTCGGGGTCGAGGCGCGTCTCTGACCTCGGTCGATCGGTCTGGCTCGTCGGCGCACTCTGTGCTGATCTGACGGCCGAAAAACGAACGGGAGGAACTCATGGCCCACGATATCGACACCGGCACGACCGATCTCCTGGCTTCGCTGGACGAGGGCGTGCTCACCCTGACGCTCAACCGCCCGGAAGCGCGCAACGCCATGTCGGGCGCGATGACCGACGCCTTGGCCAGGCAGCTCGGCTCGGCCGAGCTCGACCCGAAAGTGAAATGCGTCGTGCTGACCGGGGCGGGGAGGGGCTTCTGCGCCGGCGGCGACGTGAAGGGCATGGCCTCGCGCGGCGACGGCACGGTCGGCGACAACACCATCGACGGCGCGATCCACCGCCAGCGCGTCAACCAGCGCGCCACCGCCGGTCGTCTGTTCAAGATGCCGAAACCGACATTGGCCGCGCTGCCGGGCGCCGCGGCCGGCGCGGGGCTCTCGCTGGCGCTGGCCTGCGACCTCAGGATCATGGCCAGCAACGCCATCCTGACCACCGCCTTCGCCAAGGTCGGATTCTCCGGCGACTACGGCGGCGCCTATTTCCTCACCCAGCTCGTCGGCTCGGCCAAGGCGCGCGAACTCTACTATCTCTCCGACCGCGTCTCGGCCGACGAGGCGCTGCGCCTCGGGCTGACCAACTGGGTGTGCGAGCCGGAAGCGCTGGCGACGAAGACGCGCGAGATCGCGCTCCGCCTCGCCAAAGGGCCGACCGTGGCCTACCGCTACATGAAGGAAAACCTCAACCGCGCCATGGCCGGCGAGGTGGACGACTGCCTCGACCTCGAAGCCACCCACCACGTCCACTGCGGCCAGACCGCCGACCACCGCGAGGCGGCCCAGGCGTTCGTCGAAAAACGCGAGCCGGTGTTCCACGGGCGGTGACGGGAATTACGGCGACGCGATACCGATCACCGGGACACGGTTCAATTACTGCGCCAGGGCACGTAACTGACGATCTGCCCGGCCGCTTGCCTCTGGGGCAGCACACTGCACGGGCAGGAAGGCATCGTGAACCGGAAACAACGCCGAGCCGCGACTAAAGCTGGCGGATCGGGCGCCGCCGTTGCGGGGGTGGTCGGCGAGGCGGTCGGCCACCATCAGGCGGGGCGGCTGGATCAGGCCAGCATCCTATATCTCAAGGTGCTGGCGGCGCAGCCCGACAACGCCGACGTGCTGCATCTCCTAGGGGGCTTGCGCCTGCAGCAAGGCAACCTGACTCAGGCTGCCGAGCTGAACGCCAGGGCCGTCGCCATCCGGCCGACCTTCGCCGAAGCCCTGAGTAATCTGGCCAGCAGCCTCGCGGAACTCGGCAAGCTGGACGAAGCGGTGGACGCCTGCCGCAGAGCTATCGCCCTGAAACCAAACCTTCCCGGCGCGCACGTTAACCTTGGGATTGCGCTCAAGAAGCTCGGCCGCGTTGCGGAAGCCGAAGGGACGTTCCGCCAGGCGTTGAGCCGCCAACCCAACAAT
>DATJRL010000145.1:0-3069 GCA_035504785.1 Caulobacteraceae bacterium | reverse complement strand
CTGCTGCCCGGCGAGCCCCGCCTGGTAGTCGCCCTCGACCACGACATCCGCCGTCGCATCGAAGCCACGCGCCGCCGTCAGCGTCTCGCCGTCGTAGCGCGCGGTCCAGGCGCCGACATTGTCGGGCAGATTCAGATGCGGCGGCGCGTCGGTGAACCGCTCCGAGAGCGAGAACGGTGCGCCGCCGAGGTCGTCCTTGCGCTGCTCGACGGCCCGCTCGAGGAACCGCCGCGCCTCGTCGATCCAGGCGTCGGAAAGGAACTCGAACCGGTCAGGAAGCGTGTACATCGGCGGGCTCCTTCGCCAGCTCGAAGCCTTCATACCCCGCGGCGGCCACGTCCGCGCACTTCTTGCGGTACCCCGAGCCGATGTAGGGCATGAACACCCTGGGCTTTCCGGGGATGTTGGCGCCCATGTACCAGCTGGCCGCCCTCGGGAAGAGCGTCTTGTCCGCCACTCGCCGCACGTGCGCCACCCATTCTTCCTGGGTCTGGGCGTCGGCGGCGATGCGGGTGAAACCGTGCTCGCGCATGTAACCCAGGCAGTCCACGATCCACTCCACGTGCTGCTCGATGGAGTTGATCATGTTGGAGAGCACGCTCGGGCTGCCCGGGCCGGTGACGATGAAGAGGTTCGGCAGGCCGGCCACCGCCAGGCCGAGGTAGGCCTTCGGACCCTCGGCCCAGGCGTGCTTCAGCGTCGCGCCGCCGGCGCCGCGGATGTCGATGGCGAGCAGCGTCCCGGTCATGGCGTCGAAGCCGGTGGCGAACACCAGGGCGTCCGCCTCGTACGTCGCGTCGCTGGTGCGCACCGCGTGCGCCTCGATCGCCTCGATCGGCGTCTCCTTCAGGTTCACCAGCGTCACGTTCGGCCGGTTGTAGGTCTCGAAGTAGTCGATATCGACGCAGATGCGCTTCGTGCCGATCGGATGGTCGTACGGCTTCAGCGCCTCCGCCGTGTCCGGGTCCTTCACCGTCTCGCCGATCTTCTCGCGCACGAAGTCGGCCGCCTCGGTGTTGAGATCGAGGTCGGTGATGATGCCGCCCCAGGCCGCGAGGAACCCCGCGCCGCCCACGCCCCAGAATTCCTCGAAGCGCTGCCGCCGCTCCTCGGGCGTCGCGGCGAGCGCGTTGGCCGGATTGCCGCCGAAGCCCAGGCCCGGGCCTTTGATCATCGCGATGTACCCGGGGTACATCTTCCAGAAGTCCTCGATGTCCTTGTCGGTGAGCGGTGTGTTGTTGGCCGGCACGCTGTAGTTGGCGGTGCGCTGGAAAACGGTGACGTGGTCGGCTTGCCTGGCGATCTGCGGGATCGACTGGATGCCGGACGAGCCGGTGCCGATCACCGCCACCCGCTGGCCGGTGAAGTCGACGCCCTCGTGCGGCCAGGCGCCGGTGTGGTAGGTCGGCCCGGCGAAGTCGTCGACGCCGGGAATCGGCGGCTTGCGCGGCGTCGAAAGGCACCCCGTCGCCATCACCACGAACCGCGCGATCAGTTCGTCGCCCCGATCCGTCGTCACCCGCCAGCGGTCCGCCGCTTCGTCGAAATGCGCTGAGAGCACCCGGGTCTCGAAGGCGATCATGGGGCGCAGGTCGAAGCGGTCGGCCACGTGGTTGGCGTAGGCCAGGATCTCCGGCTGGGCGGCGTATTTCTCCGTCCAGCGCCACGCCTTCTGCAGTTCCTCGGACCAGGTATAGGAATAGAAGAGGCTCGGCACGTCGCAGCGGGCGCCCGGATAGCGGTTCCAGTACCAGGTGCCGCCGACGCCACCGCCGGCCTCGAACCCCTGCACGGAGAAGCCGGCCTCGCGCAGCCTGTACAGCATGTACATGCCGCCGAACCCGGCCCCGACCACGACGGCGTCCACCTCGCCCGCCATCGGCGAGCGTCCCATTTTCGATCCGTCGGCCACGCGCGTCTTCTCCCTTCCTAACCAACGTTCAGTTGACAGCATTTCCGGCAAGGGAGGCAAGCTCGGTCTCCGCCGCGGCTGGCGGCGTCAGAGGTCCTTCAGTCGCTCGGGCAGGTCCATAGCGTCATGGAGAACACGCAGAATCCTGACGACATCTCCAACAACCCGATAGACAACGATGTGACGCGGTCGCGCCACGCGGTCCGGGGTCGGCAATCGCCGCGATGTGTGTCGCGAGTGGTACAGCCAAGCGCCCGTCGCGGCGCCTGAGGCTTCTCGGGCGCCGGGTCGTTGGGGATCCGCCGCCAGATCGCGCATCGTATTGTTCAGCAGCCGTTCGTAGCGGTGTTGCGCATCATCCCCGAACTGTTCGCGGCTCTGCTTCAGGACGGCGGCCATGTCGGCGCGTGCCCGTCTGGTCAGCCGGAGCCTCACTTCGTCGAAGCTGTTTCGTTAACCTCTGCGACCAGCCTGCCGAACCATTCGTCGAGATGGTCGAGATCGATATCTTCGTAGCGACCGGCCTCGATGTCGTCGATTCCTTCCTGGATCAGCCGCCTGAACCGCTCTTCCTTGCGCGCTTCTTCGTCCGCCCGCGCCTTGTGCAATCGGAGTGCATCGCGGACCACCTCGCTGGCGTTCTGGAACGCGCCCGAACGGACGCGATCTTCGACGTAATCATCCAGCATGCCGGTGAGGCTGACGTTGCGCGTGGCCATGGCCGGTAAGATAGTCGATTGGCAATCTTTGACAAGATCGCCGGGCGACTGACCTCCCCGCGAAGGCGCAGCTAAGCCTCCGAAGCGTCCAACACTCCAGCGGCGCTTTGCAGGTAGTTGGCTTCGCCCAGCGCTTTGGCGAGACCGAGCTGGGTCTCGAGGAAGTCGATGTGCTCCTCGGTGTCCGTGAGGATATCGACCAGCAGGTCGCGACTGACGAAATCGCTGGCCGCCTCGCAGGCCGACACGCCCTCGACCAGGGCGGTGCGGCCGCTGTGCTCCAGCGCCAGGTCCGCCGTCAGCGCCTCCAGCACCGTCTCGCCGACCGACAACTTGCGGAGGTCCTGGAGGTTGGGAAGACCCTCGAGGAACAGGATGCGCTTGATCAGCTTGTCGGCGTGCCGCATCTCGCCGACCGACTCGTCGTAGACGATGTGT
>DATJRL010000144.1:0-2218 GCA_035504785.1 Caulobacteraceae bacterium | reverse complement strand
CCGGAGACCGCAGCGCTGTGGCCATCTCGAGACTCCCGATCGCTCGCCTGGGCGCGAGATCCTGAAATTTCCCCATCCGCGGCCGCCGACGGCCATCGGGCGATGACCCCAAGGCGTCAGGTCGGGTCGCCGGAGCGAGCGAGGCCAGCCTGGGCCCGCGATTGCGCCACTAGGGGTTCACCCGATCCCCTTGTCTCGGAACTCCTGATGCACTGCCGCGCGCGCAGATGACGCCTGCGAAGGAGTTGAGCCGTGTCCTCCATCCAGAAGCTGCAGAAGCGTGCCTCCGCACGCGTGGCGCGCACGCAGATGGTGTGGGTGGACGGCGGCGAGTTCAGGATGGGCTCGGACCGTCACTATCCCGAAGAGGCTCCTTCGCGCCGCACGGCGGTGAGCGGGTTCTGGATCGACGTGCATCCGGTGACCAACCGGCAGTTTGCCCAGTTCGTGCGAGAGACCGGCTGGATCACGGTAGCCGAAGTCGCTCCCGATCCGGCGGACTATCCGGGCGCGCTGCCGGAAAAGCTGGCGCCCAGTTCCCTCGTCTTCCAGCCCACCGGCGGGCCCGTGCCGCTCGACGATGTGACCGCGTGGTGGCGCTACACGCCAGGAGCGGACTGGCGCCATCCCACGGGCCCCCAGAGCGGACTTACCGGCCTCTGGGACCATCCGGTGACGCACGTCGCCTGGGCCGATGTCACAGCTTATGCGCAATGGGCCGGCAAGGACCTGCCGTCGGAGGCGGAGTGGGAGTTCGCCTGCCGCGGCGGCCTCGATGGCGCGGAGTACGCCTGGGGGCATGAACTCATGCCGGGCGGCCGGATAATGGCCAACACCTGGCGCGGACGGTTTCCCTTCGAGAGTCTCAAGCCGTCGGGCGCGTTCCGCACCTCACCCGTTGGCCTCTTCCCCCCAAACGGATTTGGACTGTACGACATGATCGGCAACGTCTGGGAATGGACGAGGGATTGGTGGTCGCGACCGGCGCCCTCTGCTTCGCCCTGTTGCGCGCCCCAAAACCCGCTCGGCGGAAGCATGGCCGACAGTATGGACGCGGCGGCTCCGATCCCGATCGCGCGCAAGGTGCTCAAGGGCGGCTCACACCTTTGCGCCCCTTCCTACTGTCGGCGCTACCGGCCGGCCGCGCGCCACGCGCATCCGATCGACACCTCCACCTCGCACATCGGCTTTCGCTGCGTCATGCGCGAGCCAGCGAGCTAGGGCCCGTCACCCCGGGCCACGGCGACCGCGGCGGCGTCGAGGTCCCGCTCGAGGAAGAAGTTCAGGAAAGTGCGGATCGCGGCGATGGCCGCGAGTTGGCCAATATCGGCCCAGCTCGGCGCGATGGCGGTGTGGGCGATGTCCGCGCCAAGGGCGAACTCGAGCGCAAGCATGATCGACGCGGCGAACCTTCGCCAGATCTGCTTTTTCAGCTTCAGGTCGGCGTAGTCACGCCAGCGCCGCGCCGTCCGCGCCAAGGCCTCGATCGCCCCGAGCGCGACGAAGACCACCGAGATCGCCTCGCAGCTTCGACCCACCAGGTCAGCGAATTCCTTGAGGAACGGATGCATGGCGGGCTCCGCGGGCGCCGTCGACCGATAATTCAGGCGACGCTCGTCCCTCATGTCCGCGGAATGGATTGGGGCAAACCCGCAGGGCTCCGGCCGCGGCGCCCCATGTGTCGAGACGTTCAAAAAGCTGAAATGAGCGGGGCGATGACCAGCGGCGACGCCGCTGGAGACACTCTCCGGTTTGCAACCGGGGGCGTTGGCGGCAGTCTGCGCTTGCGTGGGGCCTAGCGCGGAAGGCGTCAGATTGAGCGATCAAGGCGACAGCACCGAACTTGCCGCCCACGATCCAGAGGAGGATGAGCGGCGCGACCGCGCCTTCGTCGACGCCGACCGCATCATGATGCAGGTGATCCAGACGTCGCTGTCGCTGATCGGCTTTGGCATCACGATCAATGCGTTGTTCCAGAGCGCCGTCGCTCGCGGCATAGCGCCCGCCACCGACAAGAGCCTCCAACGTTTGGGACTGGCTCTGCTCGTCCTTGGGCTGCTTCTTCTCGCGATGGGGATCTGGAACCAGGCCCGGCGCCTTCGCGTGTTGGCCAATCGCTATGGCGGCGGCCGCCGATGGCTGAGATCGCCCTACCACTACAACACCACGCCGAGCATCCTGATTGCGGTCCTGCTTCTGATCGTCGGCATACTGGGCC
>DATJRL010000143.1:0-5129 GCA_035504785.1 Caulobacteraceae bacterium | reverse complement strand
CGTAGAGCCGCCGCCAGCCGGGGGTGCGATCGAGCAGTTGGCCGAGCCGGGCGCCCGGCGGCAGGATGACCCAGGCGATCTTCCAGCGCGTGAACGTGGCGGTCACCGCCGGCGGGTCGGCGTCCCGCTCCACCGCCAGGTAGTTCCTCATGAAGGCGTCGCCGTACATGTCGTTGCGCCCGTCGATGAAGTCGCGCACGCCGTTGAACACCAGCCAGCCGCCGAAGTCGTAGCTGTTGAACACCGGCTGGGCGGCCAGCACCGGCGGCACGTGGGCCAGCGCGGCGATGGGCGTGGCGCGGTTCTCGGTCCGCACCACCGGCCAGGCCGCCCGCCAGACGGCCAGTCCCAGGAACAGCAGCGCGATCACCGCCAGCGGCGCGGTCACGTCCCGTGCGGCCGCACGCCACAGCGGCGGCGCGGTCTCGGGCGCGTCCGGCGTCAGCGCCCGCCCGAGCGGGCTCGCCAGGAGCATCGCCGCCGTGACCGCCAACAGCGATTCGTAGCGCACGTGCTGCAGCGCCATCGCCAGCATCAGCAGCAGCAGGCCGGTCCTCACCGCGTTCAGCCGCACCCCGCGCCAGACGAGCACGAACACCGTCAGCATGAGGCAGGCCTCGAACAGGCTCGGCTTGGAAAAATCGGCCGGTTTCCACTCGCCGATGACGCCGAGCGATCCCATCCCGAGCTTTCGGAACGGCGAGATCAGGCCGTCGAGGCCGTTGGGCGTCAGCCCGGCGACCGCCCAGGCGGCGACGCCGAAGACGGCCCAGCGCAGCAGCGTCGCGAGGCGGCGGCCCGGCGCGTCCAGCGCCGCCTCCAGCCCGAACACGCCCACCAGGACGACGCCGAACAGGTAGCTGCCGTGAAGGTTGGCCCAGACCAGCATCACCGCCAGCAGCCAGAGCGCCGGCGTTCGCCCGGCGCGGCGGGCCCGCAGCAGGCCCGCGACCCACAGCGCCAGCGCCGGCAGGGCGAGGATGTGCGGCCTGGCCAGCAGCATCGGCCAGATGGTCGCGAACGGCAGGGCGACGCTGGCGGTCGCCGCCAACAATGGAAGGCGCGGCGCCGTCTCGACGGCGATCGTCGCGATCGTGACCGCCATGGCGACGGCCGTGACCAGCGCCACTCCGGACCAACCGAGAGCCAGGTAGGCGGCCCCGAACAGCGCCTCCGAACCCCACTCGTCAGCCACCCAGGGCTTGCCGGCGAAGGTGTAGGAAAAGAGATCGACGTGCGGCACGGCCCGGTGGGCCAGGATCCAGCGCCCGACCGCCACGTGCCAGTTGGTGTCGCCGTCGACGAAGATCGTCGGGTCGGCGAGACATGCGGCGAACACCGCCAGCGCCGGCAGGAAGACCAGCGCCAGTTGCCGCTGCGCCTGGTCGGCAGTCGGCGCGCCGCCGGGCGGATGGGTCGAAGTCATCGACCGCCGTTCTGAGCGCGAGTCGCTAAGGAACCTTCACCATGTCGCACGCCACTCTTGTCGCACCTCGAGGGCGCCGCTTGGCCCGAATCGACCGTTAGGGGAGCCTCAACCAAGCTCACGGCCTTATTGACGTCAGATGCGCCCGTCTTCCCCAACCGATTCCGCGCTGGAGGTTCGGAGCCTCGCCAAGCGCTTCGGCGCGGGCCGCGGGGTCGAGGACGTGACGCTGACGGTTCCGGCCGGTTCGATCACCGCCTTCATCGGCGCGAACGGCGCCGGCAAGAGCACCACCTTCCGCTGCGTGCTGGGGCTCATGCGTCCGGACGCCGGCGAGGTGCGCCTGTTCGGCCGTCCCGCCGACGCCGCCGCGCGCCGGCGGGTGGGCTTTCTGCCGGAGGAGCGCGGCCTCGCGCCCAACGACCGCGTCCGCGACGCCATCGTCTTCCATGCCCGGCTGAAGGGCCTGGCGCGCCGCGACGCCGCGCGGCGCGCCGAGTCGCTGCTGGCGCGGATGGGCCTGGGCGGCCGCGGGTCCGAGCGCATCGAGGCCCTCTCCAAGGGCAACGCCCAGCGGGTGCAGCTGATCTGCGCCCTCGCCCACGCTCCCGACCTGCTGATCCTCGACGAGCCGATGTCCGGCCTAGACCCGGTGACGCAGAGCGACATGCTGGCGCTCTTCGCCGAGATTCGCGCCGCGGGCGGCGCCATCCTGTTCTCGACCCACTCCATGGCCGCCGCCGAGGCGCTCTGCGATCGCGTGGTGATGCTGTCCGGCGGGCGCACGGTGTTCGAGGGCCCGTTGGCCGCCGCCGCCGAACGCGCCGCGCACGGCGCCGTGGTTGTCACCACCGATCCGAGGGCGCTCGCCGAGGCGGCCGAGGGGGTCGGCGGCGAGGTGCGGCCGATGACCGTCGCGGATGGCGCCGGCGAGATCGGGGAAAGCGGCGCGCGGCGCTGGCGTGTGCGGCTGCCGGCGCACGTACCCCACCCCGCCCTGCTCCGCGCCCTTTCGGAGCGCGGCGTCCCGGTGCTGGCCTTCACGCCGATCAGGGCCGACCTGGAAGGCGCCTTCTGGGATCTGGCCCGTCCATCCGCCGCGCCCGCCGCCACCGTCGAGCGCGCCGCGTGACGCCCCCGGTCCTGCTCATCGCCGAGCGCGAGCTGCGAGCCTATGTCGCCACCGCGAGTTTCTGGGTCGCGCTCGCCATCGGACCGGCGGCGCTGGCGCTCGCCCTCGGCCTGGCGGCCCTCGCGGCCCGTCCCGCGCCGCCGGTCGTCGGCGTCACCGCCCCGACCGTCGCCGCCGAGCGCTCGGCCGTCACGGCGCTGACCGACGCCGCCCGCCTCGAGGGCCGCGCCGTCCGGGCCGTCGTCGGCGACCGCTCGGCGCCGTCGCGGCTGGTGGTCGCCGAGAGCCGCGAGGGCGAGCAAGTCAGCTTCGTCGGTGAGGCGCCGCCCCTCTCGCCTCTGGGCCGGGAGCTCGTGGCGCGCACCGTCGAGCGCGACGCCCTGGCCGCCCGCCTCGGCCTTCCCGCCGCGCCCGAACAGCGCTCCGAGCCCGCCCCGGCGGCGCCCGACGGCCACGCCGCCGCGCGCTTCGCCCTGATGATGATGCTGTGGCTGACGCTGACCGGCTCGCTAGGGATGCTGCTGCAGGCGGTGGTGCGCGAGCGCGCCAACCGCGCCCTGGAGGGTCTGCTGGCCGCCGCGCGCCCCGCCGACGTCGTGTTCGGCAAGCTGGTCGGCGTCGGCGCGGTGTCCCTGCTGGTGCTTGGCGCTTGGCTGGGTTCGGCCGTCACACTCGCCACTCTGGCCCCGAAGGACGCCGGCCTCGCCGCCGCCGCGCTGGGCGATCTCGGCGACCCGCTCGCCCTCGCCCGCGCCGGCCTGATCTACATCCTCGCCTTCGCCTTCTACGGCCTGCTGACCATCTCCGTCGGGGCGGCCGCGCGCGACACCGCCCAGGCGCAGAATCTGTCTCGCCCGATGTTCGCCGTGCTGCTGGCCGCCTTCTTCGCCGGCATGGCCACGGCCGGCGGCGCGTCTGCGGCGACCTGGCTGGCCATCGCGCCGCCGTTCAGCCCTTTCGTGCTGCTGGCGATGCCTCCGGGCGCGCTGAGCCCACTCGCTCAACTGCTCGCGCTCGTCTCGATGGGGCTCGGCGCGGTGCTCTGCGCCATCTGGGCGATGCGCGGCCTCGAGCTCGGTTCGCGCAGGCGCCCCGCCGACTGGGTGCGTGAGCTGCTTGCGGCCCGCCCGTCGCCCGCCGCGCACTGAGACAGCTGGTCGAGCCAGCTTTCTCCCCTTGCCGGCCGCCGCGGCGCCCCGTTAGGGTCCAGTTTCGCAACTCGGGAACCCGACAATGGCTGTGCAGCTCTACGACCTCACCGTGGCGACCTATTTGCAGACGCTGGGGGCCGTGAACGGCTTCCTGGAGCGGGGCGCGGCCCACTGCCGAGACAACAACATCGATCCAGAGGAGATCGTCGAGACGCGGCTTTGGAACGACATGCTGCCCTTCCGCTTCCAGCTGATCTCGGTCGCCCATCACTCCGCCGGCGCCATCGAGGGCGTGAAGGCCGGCGCCTTCGCGCCGCCGAGCGAGCGCAGGCCGCTGAATTATCCCGAGCTCCAGGGCCTCGTCGCCGAGGCGCGCGCCAAGCTGGCGGCGCTCAGCCGCGAGGAGGTCAACGCGCTGGAAGGCAAGGACGTCACCTTCGCCATCGGCGACTACAAGGTCCCCTTCATCGCCGAGAACTTCCTGATGTCGTTCTCGATGCCCAACTTCTATTTCCACGCCACCACCGCCTACGACATCCTTCGCTCGAAGGGCGTCCCGCTCGGCAAGCGCGACTTCATGGGCCAGATGCGGACGAAGTCCTGAGACCCGGCCGCCGCGCCGCCGCCGCTTCGACGCCACGATCCGGTCGCGGACTCGTGGTGTCAGCTTGACGGTAAGCAGTCGACGCTAAGCTGGAGGGGATGGATCAGACGATCGAACGCCGACGCCCGCGAGCGAGGCGGCCGGGCCGGGCGGGCGCCGCGGCGGCCAGCGTCGTCGCGCACGCCGGCATCGCCGCGGCGATCGCGCTGACCTGGGTCGGCGCGCGGCCGACGCCGGAGCAGACGCCGATCGTCGTCTCGCTGATCCGCGTTCCGATCCTCGCGCCCGCAGCGCCGGCGGCCGCGCCGAAGTCGCCGACGCCGGTCGAGGCCCGCCACGACGCGGCGCCCGCGAAGCCGGCGCCCTCGTTGGTCCAGGTCCATGCCTCGCGCGAGCCGCCGTCGACCGGCGCCAGCATGGGCGTCAGCGACTCCGAGCTCGCCAGCGCCGCCAGCGCCGACTCCGGACCGGGCGGCGGCGAGTGCAACATGGCGCGGCGGCTGCAGAGCGCGCTGCGCAGGGATCCGCTCGTGCAGGCGGCCGTGGCGCAGACCGGCGCCCGCGCCATCATGGTCTGGAACGGCGACTGGGTTCAGAGCGAGCGGGAGGACGGCAAGGGCCTGGCCGCGCTCCGCGAGGCGGTGATGTGGGAGATCGCCTTCGCGCCGCCCGCTTGCCGCGCGCAGAGCATGCGCGGCCTCGTCACCCTGTCGCTCAATGCCTCGCCCGGCGCCGCGCGCGTGGCTCTGGGCGCCGGAACGTGGCGCTGGTCCGACCTGCTCGCCTCACCGGAGACGACGCTGCGGTAGGCTGGAG
>DATJRL010000142.1:0-2909 GCA_035504785.1 Caulobacteraceae bacterium | reverse complement strand
CGACACCCTGCCCGCCGAGTCGGGCGCCAATCAGCAGCCGTACAGCGTCTCCGAGCTGGCGTTCGCGCTCAAGCGGACGATCGAGGACGCATTCGGCTTCGTGCGGCTGCGGGGCGAGCTCTCCAAGGTCACCTTCCACGCCAACGGCCACGTCTACCTCGACCTCAAGGACGACCGCGCCTCGATCTCGGGGGTGATCTGGAAGACTCAGGTGCGCGGCCTCGCCATCCGACCGCAGACCGGGATGGAGGTGATCGTCACCGGCAAGATCACCACCTACCCGGGTCGCTCGCAGTACCAGATCGTCATCGAGACCATGGCGCCGGCCGGCGTCGGCGCGCTGCTGGCCCAGCTGGAGCGGCTGAAGGCGCAGCTTTCCGCCGAGGGGCTGTTCGACACCGCCCGCAAGCGACGCATCCCGACCATGCCGTCGGTGGTGGGCGTGATCACCAGCCCCACCGGCGCGGTGATCCGCGACATCCTGCATCGGATCAGCGACCGCTGGCCGTGCCGGGTGATCGTCTGGCCCTCGCTCATGCAAGGCGACGCGGCGGCCGGTCTCGTCGCCGCGGCGATCCGGGGCTTCAACGCCCTCGCCCCCGGCGGGCCGATTCCTCGACCCGACGTGCTGATCGTGGCGCGGGGCGGCGGCTCGGTGGAGGACCTCTGGCCGTTCAACGACGAAGCGCTGGTGCGCATCGCGGCCGCCAGCGAGATTCCGCTGATTTCGGCGGTCGGCCACGAAACCGACACCACGCTCATCGACTTCGCCGCCGATCGCCGTGCGCCGACGCCCACCGCCGCCGCGGAGATGGCGACGCCGGTGCTGGCCGAGCTGGCCGCCGCCCTCGCCGACTACGACCGCCGGTTGATCGCCAGCGGGTCCCGCGCCGTCGATATCCGCCGCACCCGGCTCGCGGCGGCCTCGCGAGGTTTGCCCCGCCCGACCGAGCTGCTGGCCATCGCCACCCAGCGCCTCGACATCGCGGCGGGCCGCCTCGGCGCGGCGCTGCAGCGCAATACCGCGGCCCACGCCCAGGCCCTCGCCGGCCCCGCCGCGGCGTTGAAGCGCGGCCTCCTCGACCGCGACATCGAACGCAAACGCCAGCGGTCGTTCGAGGTGGCGGCTCGCCTGCCGCCAATCATGCTCCGGCGCTTGCAGCGCGAGGGCGAGCGGCTCGCCGCCCTCGAACGCCAGCGCGTCTCGCTGAACCCGGAAGGGCCGCTCGAGCGCGGCTACGCGCTGGTGCGCCGCGCCGACCACACCCTCGCCCTCTCGGGGCGGTCGCTGGTCTCGGGCGAACCGATCACCCTGAAGTTCAAGGACGAGACGCGCGGCGCGGTCGTCGACGGCGCCGCGCCGCGCCGATCGCCACGCCCCCAGGCGAAGGACGCCGGCCAGGGCGATCTCTTCTAACACCGGGCCCCTTCTAGGATCGATTTGGGCGCGCTACATCTCGCGTCATGAACGCCTACGACAAGGACCTCGGCAATCCCGGCGAGATCGCCCTCGTGCGCTACGGCGATGGCGAAGTCACCGTGCTGCGGCCGGGGCGCTTCGTGGTCTGCGCGGTCACCGGCAGGAAGATCCCGCTGGAGGCCTTGCGCTACTGGAACCCGACGCTGCAGGAAGCCTACGCCGGCCCCGCCGAGGCGCTGCGGCGCTGGCGCGAGCTCAATCCCTGATCCCGATCAGTACCCCTGCGCCGCCAGCTCCCGGTAGAGCTGGTCGGGGAAACGGCGGTGCACCCACCAGTATTCCCACGGCCGGGCCCGGGCGCGATCTTCGATGAAGGCGTTCACCTGCCGCACGCCGGCTTCGACGTCAGCCGCTTCGCCGCCTTTGGGGAGCTCGATCACCGGCCCCATGTGCAACCGGAATCGGGCGCCCTTCGTCCGTTCCACCCAGCCAGTCTGCAACCGGGCCCCGAACCGCATCGCCCAGCGCACCGGCGCGTGCTGGGTGTGGACGAGGTGGCCGAAGAAGGGCGACAGCGGTCCTTCGTTGTACTTCTGGTCGGCCAGGATGCCGACCGGCACGCCGGCGGCCAGCGCCGCCATCACTTCCCGCCCGCCCTCCAGTCCCTTCGGCGCCAGCAGCTTGACGCCGTAGCGCAGGCGCGTCGTCCGCATCCGCGCATCGATGTAGGGATTGTTGAGGCCCCGGTAGACGAGGACGCCCTCGACGCCGCGGCGCAGGCCCGAAGCCGCCATCACCTCGAAGTTGGCGAAGTGCCCGCTGACGCAGATCAGCGGGCGCGGATCGTCCATGAGCGTCTGGATCTCCGCCTCGCCGGGATACTCGACGCGCGACGGATCGGAGAGGATCCGGTCCATCATGAAGAACTCGAAGAACACCCGCCCGGTGTTCTCCCACTGCCGGCGCGCCACGCGCCGCCGCTCGGCCTCGCTCCACTCCGGAAACGCCAAGCGCAGGTTGCGCAGCGCCGTCCGGTGCACGGGCGTCAACGGACCCAGCAGCCCCAGCGCGGCGCCGCCGAACGCCGAAGCCGCGTCGACCGGCAGCAAGCGCAGCAGCGCGCCGACCAGGTCGAACCCGACGCATTCCAGCCGCCACCGCAAGTCCCGCCACCGACGCACGCGCTTCATACGCCGCAGATAGGGTGAGGCGCCGGACCGACGCAATCGACATCAACGGCACAGCGCTTGCCGATGCGAGGGCGGGCCGTGCCGATTTGGTACGCGCCCAACGGACAAGGCGAAGATGAGCGACGAGATCGACATTCACCTGGGCAAGCGGATGCGCCGTCGTCGGCGTCTGCTGGGCCTGACCCAGCAGCAACTGGCGGACTCCTGCGGGGTGCGCTTCCAGCAGATCCAGAAGTACGAATGCGGCGCCAATCGCGTATCCGCGGCGCGCCTGTGGCGCATCGCCGGCGCACTCGACG
>DATJRL010000141.1:0-2727 GCA_035504785.1 Caulobacteraceae bacterium | reverse complement strand
ATCCGCTCCCGCCCGCGCTTCCGCCGCCGCTGAACGCCTTCTCCAGCTGCGACAAGCCGGCGTTCTTCGACAATAGCGTGTTGTTGACGTTGCCCGAGGCCTCGAGCTGCGGCAGCGCCGCCGCGCCGGCGATCACCTCCTGCCGCCGCGCCTGGCGGAGCTTCGAAGCGGCGGTCTGGACGTCGAGGTTGCCCGCCAGCGCGCGCGTCACCAGGGCGGTCAGCGTGGGGTCGTTGAACCGCGACCACCAGGCCGCGAGGTCGGGCGACTGGCTGGTCGTCGAGGGCGCCCGCTCGAGGTAGGCGGATGGCGTCGGTATCTCCGGGCGCCGGTAGTTCGGCCCGACGGTGCAGGCCGCGAGCGCGCCGGCGGCGAAGAGGCCGCAAAGTCTCGGGGCGCCCCGCATCAGTGCGCCGGCCCGGCGGGCGCGCCGGCCGGACGGCCGCGCAGCAGGAAGATGGTGGGGGTGAGGATCAGGATCACGATCACCAGCGCGTGGAACGCGTCCACGAACGACAGCATCGCCGCCTGACGCTGCAGCTCTTGGTAGATTTGCCCCGTCGCCTCCAGGGTCGCGGCGGCGGGCGCCGCGCCGCCCTGAAACTGCAGCACGTGCGCCGTATGGCTGAGGCTCTGATTGTAGACGGGGTTGAGTTGGTTGAGCGTCTCGGCGAGCTGCGACTGATGCACCTGCTCGCGCTGCGCGAGCAGCGTCTGCACCAGCGAGATGCCCATGGAGCCGCCGAGATTGCGCGCCACGTTCATCAGGCCCGACGCCTGATTGTTCTCGCCGGGCTTGAGGCCGACGTAGGCCAGCGAACTCACGGTCACGAACATGAACGGCAGGCCGACGGCGGAAAACAGCCGCGCCTCCGAGGCGTGCCAGAAGTCCATGTCGGTATCGAGGTGGCTCATGTTCCAGATCGCCAGGATCTGGATCACGAGGCCGGCGCCCAGCAGCAGCCTGGGATCGGCGCGGCCAGCTAGGAAGCCCGCCACCGGCATCACCAGGACGGTGGCCAGGCCGCCGATGGTGAGCGCGAGGCCGGCTTCGGTGGCCGTGTAGCCCATCACCTGCTGCAGCAGCTGGGGGATGAACTGCGTGGTGCCGAAGACGACCACGCCGGTGACCATGAGGAGCAGGAACGCGATGGAGAAGTTGCGCTGGCCGAGGAGTCGCAGGTTGACGACCGGGTCCTCGCGGGAGAGCTCCCAGGGAATGAGGGCGACCAGGCTGGCCGCGGAGGCGATGGCGCTGAGGGTGATCCCCCCGCTGGAGAACCAGTCGTCGCGCTGGCCGCGGTCGAGCGTCACTTCCAGGAATCCCAGCCCGGCCGCCACCAGCAGGAAGCCGACCCAGTCGACCTTCAAGCCCCCCGCGATGCGGGCCTTGCGCTCGCGGGTGAGCACCGCCGGCTCATCCACCAGCATTCCGACGAGCAAGAGCGAAAGCATCCCGATCGGCACGTTGATCAGGAAGACCCAGTGCCAGGAGGCGTTGTCGGTGATCCAGCCGCCAAGGGTCGGGCCGAGGATCGGACCGACGATCACCACGATGCCGTACGCGGCGAAGGCCATGCCGCGCTGCTGCGGCGGGAAGGTGTCGGCCATCATCGCCTGCTCGGACGGCGCGAGGCCGCCGCCGCCGATCCCCTGGAAGATCCGCGCCACGACCAGGAACGTCAGGTTGGGCGCCAAGCCGCAGAGCAGCGAAGAGGCGGCGAACAGGGCCACCGAGATCATGTAGTAGCGCTTGCGGCCGATGACGTCGGCGAGCCAGCCGCTGATCGGAATGACGATGGCGTTGGCGATCAGGTAGCTGGTCAGGACCCACGTCGTCTCGTCGTAGCTCGCCGAGAGCGACCCGCCGATGTGGTTGAGGGCGACGTTGGCGACCGAGACGTCGAGCACCTCCATGAAGGTGGCGATCGAGATCACGAAGATGATCAGCCAGGGGCTGCGATCGCCCGCCGCCGAGCGCTCCGGGGTCCAATCCTGGCCCCAGCCCGCGGCCGCCGCCGCTTCGCTCATGGCCGCACCAGCACTTTCGGCTCGACCGATATGCCCGGTCCGAGCGGGCAGTCAGCGGGAACGGCGTCGAACACGATCTTCACCGGCACCCGCTGCACCACCTTGACGAAGTTGCCGGTGGCGTTCTCGGGCGGCAGCAAGGCGAACGCCTGGCCGGCGCCGCGCTGGATGGAGTCGACCTTGCCGC
Organism: Caulobacteraceae bacterium; assembly: GCA_035504785.1. Taxonomy (GTDB): domain Bacteria; phylum Pseudomonadota; class Alphaproteobacteria; order Caulobacterales; family Caulobacteraceae; genus Acaudatibacter. Next base: position 509 of record DATJRL010000141.1, on the reverse strand, counting down.
GCAGAGGCTTGCCGCCGCACGCGTCCACGTGCACGTCGGCCCGCTGACCGACGCGCATCAGCGCCAGCTGGGTTTCCTTGAAGTTGGCGGTGACCCAGAGGCGGGTCGGCACGATCGCCATCAGCTCCTGGCCGGGCTGCACATAGTTGCCGAGGGCGACGTTGAACTTGGCGATATGGCCATCGATCGGCGCGTAAAGCTGGGTCTCGGAAAGCGTGATCCGCGACTGCCGCGCCTGGGCCTGATAGGCGGCGACCTGGGCGCGCAATCCGGCCTCCTGGGCCTGCGCCGCCCGCACCTGGTCGGCGGCGTTCTGCGCCTTCTTGAGCGCGGAGTCGCGTTGCGCGGCGGTGTTGCGGGCGGTCTCCAGGGCCTGGTCCATCTGTTGGGCGGAGACGGCGCGTGGAGCTATCGCCTGCAGCTTGCGGTATCGGGCGAGATCGTCGGCCGCCTCTTGCGCTTGCGCCGCCACGCCGGCGGCGTCGGCCTTCGCCTGAGCGTCGCTCGCC
>DATJRL010000140.1:0-13313 GCA_035504785.1 Caulobacteraceae bacterium | reverse complement strand
AGCAGCAGGCCTGGTTCCTGAAGCTGTGGCGGCGCGGGCTGGTCTACCGCAAGGAGGGCCTGGTCAACTGGGACCCGGTGGACATGACCGTGCTCGCCAACGAGCAGGTCATCGACGGCCGCGGCTGGCGCTCCGACGCGCTGGTGGAGCGCCGCAAGCTGACGCAGTGGTTTCTGCGCATCACCGACTACGCCGACGAGCTGCTGGAGAGCCTGAAGACCCTGGATCGCTGGCCCGAGAAGGTGCGGGTCATGCAGGAGAACTGGATCGGCCGGTCCAAGGGCCTGCGCCTGACGTTTCCGTTCCCGGACGACGTGCCGGAGGGCTTCGGCGCCGGCGTCAACGTCTACACCACGCGTCCGGACACGCTGTACGGGGCCAGCTTCGTCGCCCTCTCGCCCGACCACCCGCTCACCGCCATCCTCGCCGCCGAGGATGATCGCGTCGCCGCCTTCGTGGAGCAGTGCCGCAAGGGCGGAACCTCCGAGGCCGCCATCGAGACGGCCGAGAAGCTGGGCTTCGACACCGGCCTGGAGGTGATCCATCCGTTCGACGCCAACTGGCGCCTGCCGGTCTGGATCGCCAACTTCATCCTGATGGACTACGGCACGGGCGCCATCTTCGGCTGCCCGGCGCACGACCAGCGCGACCTCGACTTCGCCCGCAAGTACCGCCTGCCCGTGACCCCGGTGGTGCTGCCGCCGGGGGCCGATCCCAACACCTTCGAGGTCGTGGACGAGGCCTACGTCGACCCTGGCGTGATCTTCAACTCGGCGTTCATGGACGGGATGGAGATCGAGGCCGCGAAGGCGGCGGCGATCGAGCGGGCGGAGAAACTGGGCCTCGGCGAGGGCGCGACGGTCTATCGCCTGCGCGACTGGGGCATCGCGCGCCAGCGCGGCTGGGGTTGCCCGATCCCGGTCGTGCATTGCGAGACGTGCGGGGTGATCGCCGTCCCCGAGAGCGAGTTGCCGGTGAGGTTGCCGGAGGGGATGGATTTCTCCAGGCCGGGCAACGCGCTGGATCGCCACCCCACCTGGAAGCACACCACCTGTCCAAGCTGCGGCGGCGCGGCGACTCGCGAAACCGACACCCTCGACACCTTCGTCGACTCCTCGTGGTACTTCGCGCGCTTCACGAGTCCCGACGCCGCGGAGCCCATCGAGGGCGCGGCGGCGGACTACTGGCTGCCGGTGGATCAGTACATCGGCGGCATCGAGCATGCGGTGCTCCACCTGCTCTACGCGCGCTTCGTCACCAAGGCGCTGCGAGACGAGGGCATGCTGTCGATCGATGAGCCGTTCGCCGGGCTCTTCACCCAAGGCATGGTCACCCACGAGACCTACCGCAAGCAGAGCGGCGAGTGGCTGGATCCGTCCGAGGTGGAGATCGTCTCCGAGGGCGCGACCCGGCGGGCGCGCTTGAAGAGCGACGGCCAGTGGGTGGTGATCGGCGACGTCGAGAAGATGTCGAAGTCGAAGCGCAACGTCGTGGCCCCCGCCGACCTCGCCGACACCTATGGCGTCGACGCCGCGCGCCTCTGCGTCCTCTCCGACTCGCCGCCGGAGCGCGACGTGCAGTGGACCTCAGCCGGCGTCGAGGGCGCCTACAAGCTGGTGAACCGGGTCTGGACCGAGTTCGACGCCGAACCGGTCATCGAGCCGGTGGACGCGGCGCGCGAACTCGAATTCCGCCGCGCGACGCACCGGGCGATCAAGGCGGTGACCGACGCCATCGAAGGCTGGCGGTTCAACAGCGCCATCGCCCGCCTGCACTCGTTCGTCGGCGTCGTGCGGCGCTTTCCCGAGGGGGGACCGGCGCGACGCGAAGCGCTGTCGGCGCTGGCGCGGCTGATCGCGCCCTTCGCGCCCCATCTGGCCGAAGAGTGCTGGCAGCGCCTCGGCGAGCCGGGCCTCGTCGCCGCGACCGCCTGGCCGACCTACGACCCGGCGCTGGCCGAGGATGACGAGCGCGTGCTGCCGGTGCAGATCAACGGCAAACGCCGCGGCGAAATCCGCGCCGGCGCCGGCGCGTCGGACGCAGAAGTCGAGAAAATCGTGCTTGACGACCCGGAAATCGCGCGGCGCCTTGAGGGCCTCAGCATTCGGCGGGTGATCGTGGTCAAGGACCGAATCGTCAACATCGTGGCGGCATGAGACGTATCTCGACCATCGTCGGCATGGTGCTGGCGCTCGCACCCCTCGCCGGTCTCGGCGCCTGCGGCTTCACCCCCCTCTACGCGGACGCCGGGGCGACGCATGGCCTCACCCACATCCAGGTGACCGCGCCGCAGGGCCGCGTCGGCTATCTGCTGCGCGAGGACCTGGACGACACCCTGGGCCACACCCAGGGCGACGCGCCGGAGTACAAGCTGGACATGCAGCTCGCCCAGACCCGGAACGCCCATGGCCTGCAGGCGGACGCCACCGCGCAGCGTTACGAGCTGGACCTCACCGTCACCTACACATTGACGGAAGTCGCCACCGGCAAGGTCGCCCACAGCGGTCGGGTGGTCAGCGTCATCAGCTACGACTCCGCCGCGCAGCCCTACGCCGGCATCGCCGCGCGCGAGGACACCGAGAATCGCCTGGCCCAGGACGCCGCCACGAAGATCGAGTTGCAGCTTGCCGCATGGCTGGCCGGCCACCCCGCCGGCTGAGCCGATGATCCTCGCTCGCCGGCCCGACATCGAGCGGTTTCTCAGCCGGCCGGACCCGGCGTTCCGCGCGGCGCTGATCTACGGGCGCGACCTCGGGGTGGTGCGCGAGCGGGCCCAGGAGCTGGCGGCCAAGGCGACCGAGCGACCCGACGATCCCTTCGACGTCACCCTGCTGACCGAAGCCGATCTCGACCTGGACGCCGGGCGCCTCGCCGAGGACCTGATGGCGATCTCGATGATGGGCGGGCGGCGGCTCGTGCGGCTGAGGCTGTCCGGCGAACGCGCCGGGCCGGATCGGCTGGCAGCCGATGCGCTGGAGCGGCACGTGGCGGGCGAGTTCAATCCGGAGGCGTTCTTCCTGATCGAGGCCGGGAATCTCGATCGCGCCTCCGCGCTGCGGAAGGCGGCGGAGAAGGCGCCCGCGGCGGCGGCGATCCCCTGCTACGAGGACGAGGTCGGCGACCTGGCGCGGCTCACCCGCGAAGCCCTGGCCAAGGACCGGCTGTCGCTGACCGCCGAGGCGCTCGACATCTTCGTCCGTCGCCTGCCGCACGAGCGCGGAGTCGCCCGCCGCGAGATCGAACGCCTCGCGCTCTACCTCGGCCCGGGCGGCGGCGCGACAGGGACGGCGGAGGATCTGACCGACTTCCTCGGCGTCGAGCCGGAAGCCTCGCTCGCCGAGGCGGCGCAGGACGCCTTCGGCGGCCGGCTGGCCGCGGCCCAGGCCGGTCTGCGGCGCGCGGCTCAGGAAGGCGAGGGCGGTCCGGCGGCGGTCCGCGCCATGAGCCAGCACCTGATGCGGCTGCGGCGCACCGCGACGCTGCGGCTCGGCGGCGCGGAACTGGCCCACGCGGCGAAGGCGGCCGGCGTGTTCTGGAAGAACGAGCGCGAGTTCCTGCGTCAGGCCAGGGCGTGGGACCTGCCCCAGCTCGACGCGCTGCAGCCCGAGCTGCTGGCCGCCGACCGCGCCTGCAAGACGACCGGCTCGCCGGATCAACTGATCGCCGAGCGCCTGGCCCTCGCCATCGCCGCCAAGGCGCGTCGGCTAGGGCTTTAGGCTGTGTCCTTCTCCCCTTGCGGGGCTGTTGCATAACTCCCCTCCCCCCTGCGGGGCGGGGTAGGGGGTGGGGGTGCAAGCGCTCTGCTTGCCGGAAATTCCCAAACCAAATCAACAACGACCGAGCTGACACCCCCATCCCCAACCCTTCCCCGCAAGGGGGAAGGGAGCTTTCAGGGCGATCTCATCGAATAGCGCAACAGCCCCGCAAGGGGAGAAGGTAGAGGACGTTCCGCGACCTATTCCGCCGCGACCTTCGGCGTGTAACCGAGGACGGCCTTGGTCTCGAGGTACTCTTGGAAGCCGTAGTCGCCCCACTCGCGCCCGTTGCCGCTCATCTTGTAGCCGCCGAACGGCGCGGTCATGTCGCCGCCGCCGCCGTTGATCGACACCTGGCCGGCGCGCAGCTTGGAAGCCACTTCGCGGATCTTGCCCATGTCCGTGCCGGAGACGTAGGCGGCCAGGCCGTATTCGGTGTCGTTGCCGATCGCCACCGCCTCGTCGACGTTCTTGTAGCCGAGGATCGACACCACCGGCCCGAAGATCTCTTCCTTGGCGATGGTCATGTCGTTGGTGACGTTCGCGAACACCGTCGGCTTCACGTAGAAGCCCTTGTCGAGGCCCTCGGGACGATCCGGCCCGCCGGTGACGAGGGTGGCGCCCTCGGAGATGCCGGCCTTGATCAGGCGCTGGATCTTTTCCCACTGGGTCTTGTTGACCACGGGTCCGATGGTGGCGTTTCCGTTGGGATCGCCCACGGTGACGCTCTCGGCGGCTTCCTTGGCGATGACGATCGCCTCGTCCATCTTGCCCGCCGGCACCAGCATGCGCGTCGGCGCGTTGCAGGACTGGCCGGAGTTGTTCATCACCGAACGCACGCCGCCGCCGACCGCGCTCTTCATGTCTGCGTCTTCGAGGATGATGTTCGGGCTCTTGCCACCGAGCTCCTGGGCCACGCGCTTGACGGTCGGGGCCGCGGCCTTGGCCACTTCCACGCCGGCGCGGGTCGAACCGGTGAACGACACCATGTCGATGTCCGGATGGGAGGAGATCGCCGCGCCGACTTCCGGGCCGGTGCCGTTGACCATGTTGAACACGCCGGCCGGCACGCCGGCGGCCTGCATCACCTCGGCCCAGATGTAAGCCGAGAACGGCGCCTCCTCGGAGGGCTTCAGCACCATGGTGCAGCCGGTGGCGAGCGCGGGGATGACCTTGCAGGCGATCTGGTTGATCGGCCAGTTCCAGGGCGTGATCAGGCCGCAGACGCCGATCGGCTCCTTGACCAGGCGGGTCGGGCCGCGGTCTTCCTCGAACTTGAAGGTCTTCAGCACCTCGATGCCGGTGGCGATGTGGCCGACGCCGATGGCGGCCTGGGCCCGCTGCGCCAGGCTGGCCGGCGCGCCCATCTCCTCGGTGATGGCGTTGGCGATGTCGCCGAAGCGGGCCCGGTAGGCGTCCAGAACGCGCTGGAGCAGATCGATCCGCTCTTCGCGGCTCGTCTGCGAGTAGGTGACGAACGCCTTCTTGGCGGCGGCCACCGCCTTGTCCACGTCCGCGGCCGAACCGGCGGAGATGTGGCCGGCCACTTCCTCGTTGGCCGGATTGATGACGTCCATCTGCTTCGGCGTCACCGGATCGACCCATTGGCCGTCGATATAGAACTTCAGATATTCGCGCATACGGGTCCTCCTAGGCGCCATCCCACCCGAGCCCCGCCAAAGTTATCCACAGGGTCTCGCAGGCGCGGCATATTAGTGATCGCGGTTCACGAGGGAAGGGGGACGCGAGGGAAAGCGACGTCTCGACGCCTCGACATTTTCTACCAATGCGGCGAAGCGGGCCGCCCGGCCAGCGCTTCGGCGATCCGGCGCTCGGTGGCTGGCGTGACGCCGTCCGGCAAGCGGTCCGGCGGAAACCAGCCGCGGTCCAGGATCTCGCCCCACGCCGTGGGCTCGCAGGGCGTCCAGCGATCCACGCGATACACCGCCACATGATCGCCGCGGTGGTTGCGGTGGTTGCAGTGAAGGGCGAGCAGCCTCGGCCGTTCCAGCGCCCTGACCCCGGCTTCCTCGACGAGCTCGCGCACGATGGCCTCCTCCGCCGTCTCGCCCCGCTCGACGCCGCCGCCGGGCAGGTGCCAGCCGCGGACGTAGGTGTGCTCCACCAGCAGCACCTCGCCCGCCTCGTTCAGCACCAACCCCCGCACCCCCAGGGTCAGGCCGCGGCTGAAGCGCGAATAGAGTCGGTAGAGCGGCCGCGCGATGGGAGACAGACGTCGACGCCAGGGCATGCGCACAGCGTAGCGCGAGTTCGCCGCGGCGCGAGGGGCGCCTGAAGAATTGGGGCGCTTGACGGCGGCGCGCGCAAAGGAGATGCCGGGGCCAGCAATTCCGCGCATCGGGGCCGGACATGGAAGCCATTTTCGCCGTCTGCATCTTCATCGTCGCGATCCTCGCGCTCAATCGCTACGAGTTCGGCCGCTTCGACTGATGGCGACGCGCGGCTGGGCTCTGGTCACCGGCGCGGCGCGGCGGATCGGCCGGGTGCTCGCGCTGACCGCCGCGCGGGCCGGCTACGACGTTCTGGTCCACCACCGCGGCTCCGCCGAGGACGCGGCCGAAACGGCGCGACTGGTGGAGCTGACCGGCGGGCGGGCGCGGGTCGCGATCGCGGAGCTGGGGGACGCGGAGGCGTGTCGCGCGCTGGCGAGCGCCGCGCCCGGTCCGCTGACGCTGCTGGTGAACTCGGCCTCGCTGTTCGACGACGACCGGATCGAGACGCTGACGGCCGCCGGCTGGGACGCGGCGTTCGCGGCCAATGTCCGGGCCCCGGTGCTGCTCGCCCAGGCCTTCGCCGCCGCGCTGCCGGCGCGTGACGGCGGCCTCGTCGTCAACATCGTCGACCAGCGCGTGCTCCGGCCGACGCCGCAGTTCTTCAGCTACGCCGTGAGCAAGGCCGCGCTGTGGGCCGCCACGCAGATGCTGGCCCAGGCGCTGGCGCCGCGCATCCGGGTCAACGCCATCGCGCCCGGACCGACGTTGGCGAGCGTCCACCAGTCGCCGGCCGATTTCGCCAGCGAGACCGCGGGGGTCCTGCTCGGCCACGGGGCGACGCCGGAGGAGATCGGCCAGGCGCTCGCCTATCTGATTGACGCTGCCGCGGTGACGGGCCAGATGATCGCCGTCGACGGCGGCCAGCATCTCGCCTGGCGCACCCCCGACATCGTCGGGTTCTAGATCATGCCGGAGACCAAGCCCGCCACCCCGCCAGACGCCACGTCGCCCGACCCGCCTCCGGCCTCTCGCATCGTCATCACCAAGGTGTTCGTGCGGGGCCTCAGAGTGGATGCGCACATCGGAGTCTATCGCCACGAGATGGGCCGCACCCAGCCGCTGGTGGTGGATGTGGAGCTGGACGTGGCGGTGGGCGACTGGAGCCGGCTCTCCGAGACCGTGAACTACGAGATCATCGCCGAGAAGGCGCGCAAGGTCGCCGCGGAAGGCCATCGCGGCCTGGTCGAGACCTTCGCCCACCACCTGGCGGAATCCTGCTTCGAGGAGCCCAGGGTCACCCGCGCCCGCATCCGGGTGGAAAAGCCCAACGCCCTCGCCCCCGAGGCCGAGGCCGCCGGCGTCGAGATCACCGCCGTCCGCTCCTGATCACGATCCCCCTCGCGCGGCGTCGAACAAGCCTTAAGCTTGAGGCGCTAATCTCGCCCCATGAGCGAGATCGCCCCGCATCGTCCGTCCGCCACCATACTGCCGCCGGGTGCGCCGGCCCCGCCGTCGGCCCATGCCGACGAGGGGGTCCGGCAGGTGGGCGTGCTGGTCTATGGCCTCTACCTGGCTTCGTTCGTCATGCCGCCGGCGATCCTGGGCGGCCTGTTGCTGGCCTACATGAACCGGGAAGCCGCGCCCGACTGGCTGAAGACCCACTTCACCGCCCAGATCCGCGGCTTCTGGCTCTACCTGGCCTACCTCGCCGTCTCGATCCTGCTCTGCGCCGTGCTGATCGGATTCGTGCTGATCTTCGCGGTGATGGGCTGGTTTGTGACCCGCCAGATCATGGGTCTCGGCTGGATCCTGAAGCGCGAGGCGCATCCGCGCCCGAACTCCTGGCTGGGCTAAACCAAGCCTACTGCCGTTAGCGCCGCGCTCTGTCGATCCGCCAGCGCCGCTTCGTCGTAACCTTCCAGCGACGCCTCGAAGAGCCGGCGCCAGTTCATCGATGCGCCAAGCCGCAGGAAGGCCGCGCCGAGGCCGATGGCGGCGCGCTCCATGAACACGAACTCGCGGGGGATGGTGACGGGGCCCTGACGGTCCAAGGCCTGCTTCAGCTGGAACGCTTCGCGGCGTCCGTACGACCCGGGCTCGACGCCGTCGGCGACCGTCCGCACCCGGTCGTCCAGCAGCGGGCCGTAGATGAAGCGGGCCCAGATGTTCAGAGTCTCCACCAGCTCGCGCCGCAAGTCGGCGAAGCCCCAGATCCGGTAGGCCTCGATCTGCGCGTCGAAGTCGTCGAGGGTCAGGGCGTGGTAGAGCCGGATGACGCCGGTGACGAAGCTCGGCGGGAAGATGCGGATGCAGCCGAAGTCCAGGAGATTCAGCCGCGCAGCTTCCCCGCCGCCCTCGGCGCTGGCGAAGGTGTAGTTGCCCAGATGCGGATCGCCGTGGATGACGCCGAGCCGGATCAGCGGCGTCCACCAGGCCTCGAACAGCAGCCGGGCGATGCGGTCGCGGGTGTCCTGGTCGGCGCCGGCAAACTCCAGCAGACCCCGGCCTTCGAGCCAGCGCATGGTGAGCAGTCGGCCGGTGGAGAGCTCGGTCACCGGCGCCGGCGCCTCGATGTCGTCGCGACCCCCGAAGAAGCCGCGGTAGAGCGCCATGGCCTTCGCTTCGCGGGCGTAGTCCAGCTCCTCGCGGATGCGGTCGCTGATTTCCGCGGCGATCTCGCGGGTGTCGACCGCGCCGAACAGGCGCCGGCCCAGCGCCATCACCGTGCGCATGTTGGCGAGGTCGGTCTCCACCGCGCTCTGCATGTCCGGATACTGCAGCTTCACCGCCAGCGCGGTCCCGTCGAGGCCGACGGCCCGGTGCACCTGGCCGAGCGAGGCCGCCGCGGCCGGCGTAAGGTCGAAGCTCTGGAACCTGGCCGCCCATTGCGGGCCGAGTTCGGCCGCCATGCGCCGACGCACGAACGCCGGACCCATCGGCGGGGCGTTGGCTTGCAGGTGCGCCAGTTCCTCGGCGAACTCCGGCGGCAGCAGGTCCGGCACGGTGGTCGCCATCTGGGCGACCTTCATCAGCGGGCCCTTCAGCCGGCCGAGCGCCTCGCGAACCGCCCGGGCGTTGCGCGCGTCGAGGTCGCCGCCGCCGATCATCGCGTTGGCGCCGATCGCCGCCGCCGCCCCGGCCGCGCCGGCGCCGACCTGGGCGAAGCGGGCGACGCGCCGGCTCAGGCGATTGCGCTCGGGGTCGCCTCGCTCACGCCTGGGGGGATCGCTCACCTCAGACCAGCGCCTCGAACGCGTCGACCAGCCGCTCCAGCCGCGCGCAGCCGCTGCGCCAGAAGGAAGGTTCGCGCGGATCGAGGCCGAAGGGCGCGAGCGCTTCGACATAGGTCCGCGTGCCGCCGGCGGCGAGCAGGTCCTCGTAGAGCGGCGTGAATCCCTCGGGGTCCCGCCGTCGCGCCTCCATCAGCGCCTCCACCAGCAGGTTCCCGAACGCGTAGGCGTAGACGTAGAACGGCGAGTGGACGAAGTGGCTGACGTACGACCAGTAGGTCTCGTAGCCGGGTCCCAGCCGGATCGCCGGCCCCAGGCTCTCGCCCATCGCCTCGACGAACAGGGCGCCGATCTCGCCGGTCGAGAGCTCGCCCCGGCGCCGCGCATCGTGGAAGCGGGTCTCGAAGCGGTGGAAGGCGATCTGGCGCACCACCGTGTTGAGCGCATCCTCGATCTTGCCGGCCAGCAGGTCGGGCCGCTCGGGTCCCGAGGCGTCCGCGAGCAGACGCTCGAACACCAGGCCCTCCCCGAAGATCGAGGCGGTCTCGGCCAGGGTGAGCGGCGTGTCGGCGAGCAGGGTCCCCCGGGGCGCCGCGAGGGTCTGATGCACCGCGTGGCCGAGTTCGTGGGCCAGCGTCAGCACGTCCCGCCGCTCGCCCATGAAGTTCATGAACACGTAGGGGTGCTTCTCGGACGTCACCGGATGCGAATAGGCGCCCGATTGCTTGCCGGGCCGCGGCGCGGCGTCGATCCACGGGCGGTCGAAGAACCGCTCGGCCGCCGAGGCGAACCTTGGGGCCAGGCCCGCATAGGCCTCCAGCACGATGCCTTGGGCCTCGGCCCAGCCGTAGCGGCGCGGCTGAGAGGTCGAGAGCGGCGCGTTGCGATCCCAGTACTCGAGCCGCGGCTTGCCCATCACCTTGGCCTTCAGCGCGTAGTAGCGATGCGACAGGCGCGGATAGCTCGCCACCACCGCGCTTTCCATGGTCGCGACGGCCGCCGCATCGACCTCGTTGGCCACGTGGCGAGAGGCGGCCGGCGTGGCGTAGCGCCGCCATCGGTCCTCGACCTGCTTCTCGAAGGCCAGGGTGTTGAACGCGAGCGTCAGGGTCGAGGCGTTGGCCTCGAGCGCCCTGGCGAGACCCTGGGCGGCCGACTTGCGCCGCGCGCCATCGGGGTCCGACATCCGGTTCAGCGCCTCGGACAGGGTCAGGCGATCGCGGCCGGCCCGCACCGACAGCTTCGCCAGCGTCTCGTCGTACAGCCGCACCCAGTTGGCGATGGCCGGCGCGCGGTCCAGCAGCAGCTTTTCCAGGTCGTGCGACAGCTCGTGCGGCCGCCCGAGGCGCACGCGGCGCAGCCAGGGGCGCCATCGAGCGGCGGCCGGGTGGGCGCCGAGGGCCGCGCCGATCTCGGCGTCGTCCAGTTCGTTGAGTTCGAGCGAAAAGAACAGGCTGTCGGCGCCGATCCGGGCGCCTTTGGCCCGAACGTCGGCTTCGAAGCGGCTCCAGGCGGGATCGTCGCGCGCCGTCGACGCGGCGAGGCCGGCGTAGGCGCCGACGTTCCAGAGCTTGTTGGTTCCCGCCTCGTAGAGCGCCATGCCGCGTTCGATCAGCGCCCCCAGCTTGGCCGGCTCGCCGCGCGCGGCGACGAACCGGCCCTTCAGCGCGGCCAGCTCGCCATTGAGTTTCGCCGCTTCGGCGAGATCGGCCTCGATGCGAGGATCGTCGCGCCCCGAATAGAGCTCGTCGAGGCGCCATTCGGGCGGGGCGTTGGCGGGCGGTCTGACCGGAGCGTTCATGCGCTTCCGCTCTAACGCCTCGGCCGGGCGCGGCAAACCCGGCCGAGCGTCGCGGCCCGTTAACCCCGCGCTCAGGTCTCCGAAACCCCGCCTTTACCCACCGCCTGTATCAGGAAGGCACAAAATGGCCTCGTCCGACGTAGGCGAGCGTTCGGTTCCGGTGGTGGATGTCTTTCGATGAATAAAACGGTCCTGGTCGTCGACGACGATCCGACGCAGCGGCGGTTGATCCAGTCGGTGCTGGAGCGCGAGGGTTTCCGCGTCGCGCATGCCGACGGCGGCCGCGCGGCGCTCGATCACCTGGCCTCCGGCGCGCCGGCGGACGTGGTGCTGCTCGACCTGGTCATGCCCGGCATGACCGGCCAGGAAACGCTGGCCGACATGCGCCAGCGCGGCTTCACCCAGCCGGTGATCGTGGTGACCGCCACGGGCGGCATCGACACGGTGGTCGCCGCCATGCGCGCCGGCGCCAGCGACTTCTTCGTCAAGCCGGCGAGCCCGGAGCGGATCATCGTCTCGATCGCAAACGCGCTTTCGATGGGCGCCTTCCGCGCCGAGGTCGACCGGGTGAAGAAGCAGGTGACCGGCCGCACCACCTTCGACGACCTGATCGGCTCGGGACGCGCCATGCAGATGGTCAAGCGGCTCGGCGAGCGGGCGGCGAAGTCGTCGATCCCGGTGCTGATCACCGGCGAGAGCGGCGCCGGCAAGGAGGTGATCGCCAGAGCCGTACACGGATGTTCCGATCGCGCCGGCCGGCCCTTCGTGGCGGTGAACTGCGGCGCGATCCCCGAGAACCTGGTGGAGTCGATCCTGTTCGGTCACGAGAAGGGCAGCTTCACCGGGGCCAGCGAGAGGCATCTGGGCAAGTTCCAGGAAGCCAGCGGCGGCACGCTGTTCCTGGATGAAGTGGGCGAACTGCCCCTCGACGTGCAGGTGAAGCTGCTGCGCGCCCTGCAGGAGAGCGAGATCGACCCGATCGGCTCCAAGCGCCCGGTGAAGGTCGACGTTCGCATCCTGTCGGCCACCAATCGCGACCTGTCGCAAGCGGTGGCCGAAGGCCGCTTCCGCGAGGACCTCTTCTACCGGCTGAACGTCTATCCGATCGAGGCGCCCGCGCTGCGCGACCGCCGCGAGGACATCCCGGCGCTGACCGAGGCCTTCATCCGCCGGTTCAATCTGGAGGAGGGCCGCCGCGTGGCCGGGGCCTCGGCCGAGACGCTGGAGATGCTCACCGCCTTCGATTGGCCGGGCAATGTCCGGCAGCTGGAGAACGCGATCTACCGGGCCATCATCCTGGCCGACGCGCCCTATCTGCAGCCGCACGATTTCCCGGCGATCTCGGGCCTCAGCCTGCCGCCCGAGGAGGCGGCCCTCGCCGCGGCGACCGAAACCGTCGCGACGCCGGCGAGCCTCAACCTGGTCGACCTCGCCGCGGACATGCCCAAGACCGCGCCCGTCCGCATCCTCGACGACCGCGGACACCTGCGCAAGCTCGAGGACATCGAGCACGACCTCATCCAGCTGGCGATCGAGATCTACGCCGGCCACATGAGCGAAGTCGCCCGGCGCCTCGGCATCGGCCGCTCCACCCTCTACCGCAAGGTTCGCGAACAGGGCCTGGAGGATCAGGTCAAGGAAGCCGGCTGACCCTTTTCAGGGCTCGTCGCGCACGGGCGCCGGCCCCCGACGCAACGGCTTGCGAGACTTGCCCTTGGCCTTGGCGACGATCTCCTTGAGCTTGACGCCCTGCCGCGCCGACAGCGCCTGCCCCGGCGCGCCCTTGTCGGGGTCGGCGAAGGCGCGCCCGTAGACCGAGACGCGCTCGGCCACCGAACCCAGGAACTCGCCCTCCCAGTCCGAGAGCTCGACCCCCGCGCGGGCGGCGGTGCGCTGGGCGCGCTTCAGGGCGTTCAGCGCGGCGCGCTTGGCCTGGGCCTTCGGATCTTGCGTCTTGCGCTTCACAAGCCCCCGATCGCCGAGATGTAGAGCTCGATCAGCGCCTCCTCCTCCTGGCGTTTGGCCGAGTCGGCTTTGCGCAGGCGGATCACCTTGCGGATGATCTTGGTGTCGAAGCCCTCGCCCTTGGCCTCGGCGTAGACCTCCTTGAGGTCGTTCGCCACCGCGGCCTTGTCCTCCTCGAGGCGCTCGATCCGTTCCACCAAGCTCTTGAGCTTGCCTTGGGCGGTGACGCCGAGAGAGTCGATGTTGGGGGAGTCGTCGGCCATGGGCGTTGCTTCTCGCATTTGGGGGAGGAGCGTGGGACCCTAGCTGGCGGTCCGCCGGCTCACAA
>DATJRL010000139.1:0-4871 GCA_035504785.1 Caulobacteraceae bacterium | reverse complement strand
TCGATTACGCCGCCGACGCCTGGGGTTTCTCGGAGGGTGCGGCCGCCGATCTGAGCGACGGCGCGTGGTCGTATCGCGCCGCGGTGATGGACCTCTCGACGGTGCCGAACAACGCCGTGCTCACGCCCTGGTTCAGGCAGTTCCAGCTGGATGGCGAGTTCGAGTACCGGCAGACTTGGCTGAAGCGGCAAGGCAAGATCAAGCTGCTTGGCTTCGCCACGCGCGGAAACATGGGCGCGTTCGCGGACGCCCTGGCGCTGGCGGCTCAGACGGACACGACGCCCAACACCGCCCTCGTGCGCCACTACCGAACCAGGTTGGGCATCTCATTGAACGTCGAGCAACCGATCAGCGACGAGGCGGGCTTATTCCTGCGCGCCGGTTGGGACCAAGGTCAGTACGAGCCCTACGAGTACGCCGATATCGACCAGACCGTGGCCGCCGGCGCCTCGCTCGCTGGGACGAGATGGGGCCGCAAGGACGACTCGGTCGCGATCGCCCTAGTGGTGAACGGCATCTCCAAAGAACACGAGGCCTACCTCGCCGCCGGCGGTCTGGGTATTCTGGTGGGTGATGGACGCCTGCCCCGCCCCGGTCCGGAGACGATCCTCGAAGCCTATTACAGCCTCGCCGTGGTCAACGGCGTTCATCTGACGCTCGACAGCCAGTCCATCGTCAATCCGGCCTACGACGCGGACCGCGGACCGGTCGAGGTGATCGGCCTGCGCCTGCACGGGCAGTATTAGGGAAGGACGCGATCCAACGCTGGCGGCGAGAAACGACCGCCGGCGGCCAAGCGCAGGGCGCCGAGGGCCACGCCGTCCACCAGGGTCGAGCGGAAAACCGGCTGCCTGGACCTAATCCGTGCGAGCGCTACGGCGAACGCCACATCGTGGGCGAATCGACCCTCGACCAGAATCGGTCCCTCGGCGTTTATCAAGGCCAGCGCCCTGTCCGCACGCCGGGCCAGTTGCAGGGCGGCCCAGGTCGCCCGAAGCGCCGGCGCCGCGGTGCGGCCGTCCACCAGCGCCTCCGCCCGCGCGAGCAGCGCCGGTTCCGACCCCGCCCCAATGGCGGCGCCCATCCAGGCCTCGTAGTCGCGTCCGCCCATGAAGCGCGCGGTCGGGGTCGGGCGGCCGTCGACGTCGACGTTGGCGAGCATGTCCTCAGCCGGGTCGTAGCAGACGGTCTCGGTTCCGCCGGCGCTCAGGCAGACGAACCAGGTGCCGGTGGAGATCACGCTGAACGGCCCGCCGGAGAGTTCCAACAGCCCCCGCGCGGCGTGGAGAGCGGCATTGCTGTCGTGAAGCCCGCAGTAGACGGCGCAGTCGGCGGGGAGCCCGGTCGCAGCCGCGACTTCGCGGCGGATCGGTCCCAGCACGTCGCCGGCGCGGCGCAACGGCCCGAGGCGCTCGGCCCAGCCGCGGCGCATGGCCAAGTCCGAGAACCGCCCCTCGAGCGGGCGCCAGAGGTCGCTGTGACACCCGAGACTGGTCGTCTCGCAGGCGCGAACGCCGCTGAGCACGAAGGCCCAGTACTGTGGCCAGAGCAACGCCCGACCCGAAAGCGGCCAGACGTCCGGGCGGAGCCGCTCCCACCAATAGAGCTGCGCGCCGACGTTCAGGCCGCCGGCGAGCCGCGGGGAAAGCGTCGCGGCGAATGGGTCTCGCTCAAGGTCGTAGCCGGCGGCGATGTCGGCCGGCGGCGCGGCCTCGTAGTCGAGCGCCGCGACCGCGTCCTCGCCTCGCGTCAGCACGGCGCCGGCGCCGTGGCCCACCGGCACGATGGCGGCGATGTTGGCTGAGCCGGAGACGTCGGCGAGTGCGGCGATGAGCCAATCGTGGATGCCGACGACATCGAGTTGCGCCAAGCCATCCTTCGATACCGCGGCGTTGGCGCGGTCGGCTCGCCGAACGATGCGGCCCTCGGACCATAGCGTGAGCTTGGTTCGGGTCTTGCCGACGTCGATGACCACGATTGCCTGGTCCATAGGTCGTGAGTGATTTTGAGCGAAATCTATCCAATATGATTGTTTGTACCAACGGCCGGTGCTAGCCCCTCGCCGCTCCACCGGAGAGCCAGATGGACGGCGCCGACCGCCTGACGACCGCCAAGCCGCTCGCCCGCCCGACCTCCAGATGGTCAGCGACCGCAGCTGCCGGCAAGAACGAAATGGAGTTGCTGGTCTACCGCTCCAACCTGCTGGGCGCCGATCTAGGGGTGACGAATTTCGGCGGCGGCAACACCTCGGCCAAGCTCGAGGCGCCCGACCCCCTCACGGACGAACCGCGGACCGTGTTGTGGGTGAAGGGGTCGGGCGGCGACCTGGGGTCGATCAAACCGGCAGGATTCTCGCAGCTCTATCTCGACAAGCTCCGCCGCCTGGAGAGCCGTTTCCGCGGGCCGGCCGACGAGGATCGCCTTGCCGAGCTCTACGCTTACGCCGCCTTCGAGCCCGGAACGCGGGCGCCGTCCATCGACACGCCCCTGCACGCCTTGCTGCCGTTCCGGCACATCGACCACGTGCACCCCGATGCGCTGATCGCGCTCGCCGCGGCCAGCACCGGCGAGTCCGTCGCGCGCGCGATCTACGGCGACACCGTGGGCTGGACGCCCTGGCTGCGGCCGGGTTTCGAGCTGGCGCTGCGGCTGCGCGACCTGGTGGCCGCCAAGCCGCGGCTGCGCGGCGTCATCCTGGCCGGCCATGGTCTGATCTCATGGGGCGAGACGTCGGAGGCCTGTTACGCCAACACCCTCGACCTCGTCGCACGGGCAGCCGACTACCTCAACGAGCGTCTTTGCGCCGGCGCCGCGTTTGGCGGCGAGCTCGAGACGCCGCGATCCGCGGCCGAGCGCGCCCGGCTTGCGGCGAGCTTAAGTCCGCGCCTGCGCCGACTGGCCGGGGATGGGCCGCGCAAGCTGCTGCATTTCGATGATTCGCCGGAAGTTCTCGAATTCGTCGGCGGACGGGATGTGGGGACGCTGGCCGCGCTCGGCACCTCGTGCCCCGACCATTTCTTGCGCACCAAGATCCGGCCGATGCTCCTGGATCCGCCCCAGCTAGCGTCGGGTGGCGAGGCGTACCTCGCGGCGGCGTTCGAGGCCTATCGCACCGGCTACCGCGCCTACTACGAGCGCTGCCGCAGGCCGGACAGCCCACCAATGCGCGACGCCAATCCGGTGATCGTGCTGCTGCCCGGAGTCGGGCTGTTCAGCCTGGCCAAGGACAAGGCGACGGCGCGGATCGCAGCCGAATTCTACATTGCGGCGGTCAACGTGATGCGCGGCGCGAGCGCCATCGGCGACTACCAGGGCCTGCCCGAGCAGGAGGCCTTCGACATCGAGTACTGGGCGCTGGAGGAGGCGAAGTTGCGCCGTCAGCCCCCGCCCGCGCCCCTGGAGGGACGGGTCGCGCTGATCACCGGCGGCGGCGGCGGCATCGGCGGCGCGGTCGCGGCGCGGCTGCTGCGGGACGGCGCCTGCGTGGTCCTCGCCGATCGCGACGAGACGGCGCTGACAGCGGCGCATGACGACCTGGCCGCCGAATTCGGCCACGATCGCGTCCGCCAGACCTTGATGGACGTCACCGACGAGGCGGCGGTGGCTGCCGGGTTCGAGTTCGCCGCCCGCGAGTATGGCGGAGTCGACATCCTGGTGGCCAACGCCGGGATCGCCTCGGCCGCGACAATCGAGGAGACCACGCTCGACATCTGGCGCCGCAACCACGGCGTCCTCGCCGAGGGTTATTTCCTGGTCGCGCGCGAGGCGTTCCCGTTGCTGAAGGACTTCGGCGGCGCGATCGTGTTCGTCGGCTCGAAGAACGCCCTGGCGGCGACGCCGGGCGCCTCAGCGTACGCCTCCGCCAAGGCCGCCGCGCTGCACCTCGCGCGCTGCCTGGCGCTGGAGGGCGGGCCGCACGGCGTGCGGGTCAACGTCGTCAATCCCGACGCGGTCATCCGCGGCTCGCGCATCTGGGACGGGGCGTGGCGGCAGGAGCGCGCCAGCGCTTATGGCGTCGACCCGGGCGCCGCGCTCGAGGCGCACTACCGCGACCGCAGCCTCCTGAAGCGCGAGGTCCTGCCCGAAGACGTGGCCGAGGCCGTGGCCTTCTTCGCCTCCGACCTCGCGGCCAAGTCCACGGGCAATGTGCTCAACGTCGATGCGGGCAACGCCCAGGCGTTCCCGCGCTGAAGGAGGCTTCGCCATGATCGGCCCCCTACCCCAAGACCTGATCGAGCGCGAGAACGCCGAACGTCTCGCCGCCTTGGAGGACGATTACGCCAGCCTCGGGCGCACCCTCGCCCGCCGCGGCCGATCGATCGATAAGGTGAAGGACGCGGTGAAGGCTTTCGCGGTCGCCGTGCCCACCTGGGGCCTCGGCATCGGCGGCACCCGCTTCGCCAAGTTCCCGCTGCCCGGAGAGCCCATTACGCTCCGCGACAAGCTGGAAGACGCGGCGGTGGTGAACCAGCTCGGGCGCGCGACCCCGACCGTGTCGCCGCATTTTCCCTGGGACAAGGTCGCCGACCCCGCCGCGCTGAGGCAGGAGGCCGCCGAGCTCGGCTTGGGCTTCGACGCGGTGAACTCCAACACCTTCCAGGACCATGCCGACCAGTCCTGGTCCTACAAGTTCGGTTCGCTCACCCATACCGACAAGGCGGTCCGCGACCGGGCGATCGAGCACAATGTCGAGTGCATCGACCTCGGCGTGGCGTTAGGCTCCAGGGCCATCACGGTTTGGATCGCCGACGGCTCCAACTTTCCCGGCCAGCAGAACATGACGGCGGCGTTCGACCGCTATCTGGACTCCATGAGCCAGATCTATGCAGCCCTGCCGGCGGACTGGCGCTTGTTCATGGAGCACAAGCTCT
>DATJRL010000138.1:0-23973 GCA_035504785.1 Caulobacteraceae bacterium | reverse complement strand
CGCGAGTCGGTTGGTCATGAATACTCCTCGCCAGACTATAAGGGAGCCGATCAATCGACGCGAGGCGCCAGGGCCGGCATACTAGCGCCAGCAGCAGGGAGCCGTGCTTGCCCGACACCTTCGCCATCGACGCCGCCGCCGACGAGGTCGTGCTCACCGGCCAGCTCACTCGCGCCGACCACGAGACCTATGTCGAGCTGCCGTTCGAGGTTCCGCCAGGCGTCGAGCGGCTCACGGTAACCTTCGAGTACGACACCCGCGAGCAGCGCACGACCATCGACCTCGGCCTCTTCGATCCCGACCGGTTCCGCGGCTGGAGCGGCGGCGACAAGCTGACCTTCACGGTGGGGGTGCTCGACGCGACGCCGTCGTACCTGCCGGGCCCGATCGTCCCCGGCCGCTGGATCCTGCTGCTGGGCGTGCCCAACATCCGGCCGGGCGTCACCTGCCGCTACCAAGCCCGCATCCGCTTCGGCCGCGGCGAGGCGACGGCGGTCTCTGCGTTTTCGCCCGCGCCGCTCGAGGTCGGCCCGCGCTGGTATCGCGGCGACCTGCATATGCACACCTGCCACTCCGACGGCAGCGTGGCGACGCAAGGCGGCGAGCGCCGCGCGCCAGGACCTGTCTATCGAACCGTCGAGGCGGCCGCGGCGCGGGGCGTCGATTTCATCGCCGTCACCGACCACAACGCCGTCTCCCACCACCACAGCCTCCGGGAGCTGCAGCCGGCGTTCGACAAGCTGCTGCTGATCCCGGGCGTCGAGATCACCACCTTCCGCGGCCACGCCGGCGTGCTGGGGGCGATCGGCTTCGTCGAATTCCGTCTCACCAGCCGCCACCTGCCGACGGTGGGCCAGCTGCAGGACGCGGTCGAGCGCCAGCACGGGCTTTTCGTGATCAACCACCCCTGCCTGCCCTCCAACGAGCACTGCATGGGCTGCGGCTGGACCGCCGAAGGGACCGACTATTCACGGATCGACGCCGTCGAGGTGGTGAACGGGGGCGCGGTGCAGGCGCAGGGCGGCAGTGCCGAGGGCCGCTACTCCGGCCTGCCGTTCTGGGAGGCGCGGCTGAACGAGGGTTGGCGCATCACCGCCGTCGGCGGCAGCGACAATCACAAGCCCGACGAGCACGCTGCCGACTTCCCGGCCGTCGCCTCGCCCACAACCGCCGTCTTCGCCGAGAACCTGTCGGAGCGCGCCATCCTGGACGCCATCCGCGCCGGCCGGGTCTTCATCGACGTCGAGGGCGGGGTGGGGCGCACGCTCGATCTGACCGCCGTCTGCGAAGACGAGACGGCGACGATGGGGCAGTGGCTCGCAGCTCCGGCCGGCGCCGAAGTCGGGGTGACGGTGCGCGTCCAGGGCGCTGTGGGCGCCCGGCTCGACGTGGTCATCGACGGCCGCCGCCAGGCCGCCCTGCCGGGCGCGAAGCTCGACGGCGACGACGCCGTGCTCACCTTCCCCTTGACCTCCGACGCCGCCCCCCACTGGCTCCGCGCCGACGTCCGCTCCCCGGACGACGACCGCCTATTGCTGATCGGCAACCCCATCTACCTGAACGGCTAACCCCGCTCTTCCCCGCGAAAGCGGGGACCCACGTGCTTTCTCGTGAGAGTGAGCCTTTCAGATAAAGCCTAGGCCCCGCTTTCGGGGGGAGAGCGGGAAACAAGCCTGCCCTGAGCTGACGAAGTATTCGTCTGCGGCCATTGAGAGTTGCTGTTGAGAGCTGCTTGACTCTGCCCGGCCAAGCCATCATAAGCGCCGCCTTCCGCGACGGACCCTCGGGTTCGGCGTGGGTCTGTCCGAGAACCGCGGGCCGTCTGGCTTAATTGGTCTTCCGCCGCGGGGAGACAGAGGCGCGAACAGATACCCGGCGCGGCGCCCTAGCGGGTGAGCCGGCGCGGCGTTCGTCCTCCCTCCATCCTCGGACAGTTTGGATTTGCAAGTTCCGGCCGACGCGCATGCGCTCGGGTCCGGCGTTGCTGGAGAACGGCATGGACCGCGCGCACAAGGCCGAGACGATCGAGACCCTGAAGGGCGTCTTCGACGCCGCCGGCGCGGTGGTGGTGACCCACTACTCCGGCCTCTCCGTCAAGGAGCTGGAAGACCTGCGCGGACGCCTCCGCAAGGAGGGCGCGAAGTTCTCGGTGGTGAAGAACCGCCTGGCCCAGAAAGCCCTTAACAGCCAGACCCTCAACGGCCAGGCCGAGACGGCGGCCGGCGCGTTGTTCAAGGGCCCGGTCGGCATCGCCTATGCGCCGGACGCCGTTTCCGCGGCCAAGGTCGCCACCCAGTACGCCAAGGACAACGACAAGTTCACCATCGTCGGCGGTCTGATGGGCGAGGTGGTGCTGGACGCCAAGGGCGTCGACGCTCTCGCCAAGCTGCCCTCGCTCGACCAGCTGCGGGGCAAGCTCATCGGCCTCATCCAGGCCCCCGCCACCCGCATCGCCGGCGTCGTCCAGGCGCCCGCCGCCCAGCTCGCCCGTGTCCTCTCCGCCTACGCGGCCAAGGACGCGGCTTAACCCTCACCTCTTCCGACCCAAGGACCTAGACCCATGGCCAACCTCGAAAAGATCGTCGAAGACCTCTCCGCGCTGACCGTGCTGGAAGCGGCCGAGCTCTCCAAGCTGCTGGAAGAAAAGTGGGGCGTCTCCGCCGCCGCGCCGGTGGCCATGGCCGCCGCGCCGGGCGCCGCCGCCGCTGCTCCGGCCGAAGCGGTCGAGGAGCAGACCGAGTTCACGGTCGTGCTCACCGCCGGCGGCGACAAGAAGATCAACGTGATCAAGGAAGTCCGCTCCATCCGCCCGGACCTGGGCCTGAAGGAGGCCAAGGATCTGGTGGAAGGCGCCCCGCAGAACGTGAAGGAGAACGTCTCCAAGCAGGAAGCGGCGGACCTCAAGGCCAAGCTCGAAGCCGCCGGCGCCAGCGTCACGGTGAAATAGGCGGCGGACTCTGCTCCCCCTCTGGGGGAGCTCCCGCGAAGCGGGTGAGGGGCCTCCGACGGTGGCCCCCTTCGGTCCTTCGGACCACTTCCCCCAGAGGGGGAAGAGAGGCTCAAAAGCACCCCTTGCCAGGCGCGGCGAAGGGGTGTTCACATGGCTTCGACATGCGTTCACCTAAATCGGGCGGATTCCCCCTTTTCATATCCGCCGCGAGCGCCTAAATACGCATTCCTCTCAACCCCTGAGACCGTGATTCTGCGCGCGCGCCGGCCATTCCGTGGCGCGCTTCTGCATTCGCTCCGAGGCGCTGGAACTCCCTCCGGCCAGCGCGAAGGGGCGGACCGAGGCGTCGTTGGCGCTTCGGCTTGACTGAGCGTCCGGCGGGCGTCGGCGGCCATTCGGCCCCGCGCCCGATCCCGAGGGCGGACGCATCGGCCTGACATACGCGCGCGGATCAGCATCGCCGCGCGTCCCATGGGAGCCACGATGGCGCAAACGTTCACTGGTAAGAAGCGGATCCGGAAGTCTTTCGGCCGCATCCCCGAAGCCGTGCAAATGCCGAACCTGATCGAGGTTCAGCGCTCTTCCTACGAACAGTTCCTCCAGCGTGAAACCCGGTCCTCCGAGCGCCGCATCGAAGGCGTCGAGGCGGTGTTCCGGTCGGTGTTCCCGATCAAGGACTTCAACGACCGCGCCACGCTCGAATACGTGTCCTACGAGTTCGAGGACCCGAAGTACGACGTCGAGGAGTGCATCCAGCGCGACATGACCTTCGCCGCGCCGCTGAAGGTCAAGCTCCGCCTGATCGTGTTCGAGACCGACGAAGAAACCGGCGCCCGCTCCGTGAAGGACATCAAGGAGCAGGACGTCTACATGGGCGACATCCCGCTCATGACCGACAAGGGCACGTTCATCGTCAACGGCACCGAGCGGGTCATCGTCTCCCAGATGCACCGGTCGCCCGGCGTCTTCTTCGACCACGACCGCGGCAAGACCCATTCCTCGGGCAAGCTGCTGTTCGCCGCGCGGATCATCCCCTACCGCGGCTCCTGGCTCGACTTCGAGTTCGACGCCAAGGACATCGTCTACGTGCGCATCGACCGGCGCCGCAAGCTGCCGGCCACCACCTTCCTCTACGCCCTCGGCAAGGACGGCGAGGAGATCCTCACCACCTTCTACGACGTGGTGCCGTTCGAGAAGCGCACCGAGAAGAACGGGGTGGGCGGCTGGGCCACGCCCTACAAGCCCGAGCGCTGGCGCGGCGTGAAACCCGACTTCCCGCTGATCGACGCCGACACCGGCGAAGAGGTCGCGCCGGCCGGGACCAAGATCTCCGCCCGCCAGGCCAAGCGCCTGCAGGACAACGGCCTGAAGACCCTGCTGCTCTCGCCCGAGGCGCTGGTCGGCCGCTTCCTGGCCCGCGACGAAGTCAACGTCGAGACCGGCGAGATCTACGCCGAAGCCGGCGACGAGCTCGATGCCGGCTTGATCGCGACGCTGGAGAGCCTCGGCTTCACCACCATCGACGTCCTCGACATCGACGGCGTCACCGTCGGCCCGTATCTGCGCAACACGCTGCGCGTGGACAAGAACTCGGTCCGCGAGGACGCGCTGTTCGACATCTACCGCGTCATGCGTCCCGGCGAGCCGCCGACGGTCGAAGCCGCCGAGGCGATGTTCAAGAGCCTGTTCTTCGACCAGGAGCGCTACGACCTGTCGAGCGTCGGCCGGGTCAAGATGAACATGCGGCTGGAGCTCGACACCCCCGACGACGAGCGCGTGATCCGCAAGGAAGACGTGATCGAGGTGCTGCGCACCCTGGTTGGCCTGCGCGACGGCCGCGGCGAGATCGACGACATCGACAACCTCGGCAACCGCCGGGTCCGTTCGGTGGGCGAACTCCTGGAGAACCAGTACCGCGTCGGCCTGCTGCGCATGGAGCGGGCGATCAAGGAGCGGATGAGCTCGGTCGATATCGACACGGTGATGCCGCACGACCTGATCAACGCCAAGCCGGCGGCGGCGGCGGTGCGCGAGTTCTTCGGCTCCTCGCAGCTCTCGCAGTTCATGGACCAGACCAACCCGCTGTCGGAAATCACCCACAAGCGGCGCCTGTCGGCCCTCGGCCCCGGCGGTCTGACCCGCGAGCGCGCCGGCTTCGAGGTGCGCGACGTGCACCCGACGCACTACGGCCGCATCTGCCCGATCGAGACGCCGGAAGGTCCGAACATCGGCCTGATCAACTCGCTGGCCACCCACGCGGTGGTCAACAAGTACGGCTTCATCGAGAGCCCGTACCGGCGGATCAAGGACGGGAAGATCACCGAGGAGGTGATCTACATGTCGGCCATGGAAGAGGCGAAGCACATCATCGCCCAGGCCAATATCGCCCTGAAAGACGGCGAGATCGCCGACGATCTGGTGCCCGGCCGGATCAACGGCGAGCCGACGCTGCTGCCGAAGGACCAGGTCGACCTGATGGACGTGTCGCCCAAGCAGGTGGTGTCCGTGGCCGCGGCCCTGATCCCGTTCCTCGAGAACGACGACGCCAACAGGGCGCTGATGGGCTCCAACATGCA
Organism: Caulobacteraceae bacterium; assembly: GCA_035504785.1. GTDB lineage: Bacteria > Pseudomonadota > Alphaproteobacteria > Caulobacterales > Caulobacteraceae > Acaudatibacter. The sequence continues at coordinate 18,447 of DATJRL010000138.1, read as the reverse complement.
GCGTCAGGCGGTGCCGCTGATCCAGACCGACGCGCCGCTGGTGGGCACCGGCATGGAGTCGGTGGTCGCGCGCGACTCCGGCGCGGTGGTGGCCGCCAGGCGTCCGGGCGTCGTCGAGCAGATCGACGGCACCCGCATCGTCATCCGCGCCACGGAGGAGACCGATCCCACCAAGCCCGGGGTCGACATCTACCGGCTGTCGAAGTTCCAGCGCTCCAACCAGAACACCTGCATCAACCAGCGTCCGCTGGTGCGGGTGGGCGACAAGCTGCAGGCCGGCGACATCATCGCCGACGGCCCGTCCACCGATCTGGGCGAGCTGGCCCTGGGCCGCAACGTGCTCGTCGCGTTCATGCCCTGGAACGGCTACAACTTCGAAGACTCGATCCTGATCTCCGAACGCATCGTGCGCGACGACGTGTTCACCTCGATCCACATCGAGGAATTCGAGGTCATGGCCCGCGACACCAAGCTGGGCCCGGAAGAGATCACCCGCGACATCCCGAACGTCGGCGAGGAAGCCCTGCGCAACCTCGACGAGGCCGGCATCGTGGCGATCGGCGCCGAGGTGCTGCCGGGCGACATCCTGGTGGGCAAGGTCACGCCCAAGGGCGAAAGCCCGATGACCCCGGAAGAGAAACTGCTGCGGGCCATCTTCGGCGAGAAGGCGTCCGACGTGCGCGACACTTCGCTGCGCCTGCCGCCCGGCGTCGCGGGCACGGTGGTCGAAGTGCGGGTGTTCAACCGCCACGGCGTCGACAAGGACGAGCGGGCGCTGGCCATCGAGCGCGACGAGATCGAGCGCCTCGGCAAGGACCGCGACGACGAGTTCGCCATCCTCAACCGCAACATGACCGCCCGCCTGCGCGAGCTGCTGATCGGCAAGGCCGCCGTCTCGGGGCCGAAAGGCCTCGGCCGCGGCGAGATCACCACCGAGAAGCTGGCGGACATCTCGCCCGGCCTGTGGTGGCAGATCGCGCTCGACGACGAGAAGGCGATGAGCGAGCTGGAAGCCCTGCGCCGTCAGTTCGACGAAGCCCGCCGCATCCTCGACCGGCGGTTCGAGGACAAGGTCGACAAGCTGCAGCGCGGCGACGAGCTGCCGCCCGGCGTCATGAAGATGGTCAAGGTGTTCGTCGCGGTGAAGCGCAAGCTGCAGCCCGGGGACAAGATGGCCGGCCGCCATGGCAACAAGGGGGTCATCTCCAAGATCCTGCCGATCGAGGACATGCCGCACACCGAGGACGGCACGCCCGTCGACGTGGTGCTGAACCCGCTGGGCGTGCCCTCGCGAATGAACGTCGGCCAGATCTTCGAGACCCACCTCGGCTGGGCTTGCGCCGGCCTCGGAAGGCAGATCGGCGACCTGCTGGAGGCCTGGAAGGCCGGCGGCAAGAAGGACGGGCTGCTGAAGCGCCTCGGCGAACTTTACGGCGACGAACTCGACCTGACCCAGTCCGACCCCGAGCTCACCGAGCTGGCGACCAACCTCGCCAAGGGGGTGCCGATCGCCACGCCGGTGTTCGACGGCGCGCACATCGGCGATATCGAGCGGCTGCTGGAAGAGGCGGGCCTGTCCCGCACCGGCCAAGTCTATCTGATGGATGGCCAGACCGGCGAGCAGTTCAAGCGGCCGGTCACCGTCGGCTACATCTACATGCTGAAGCTGCACCACCTGGTGGACGACAAGATCCACGCCCGCTCGATCGGCCCCTACAGCCTGGTCACCCAGCAGCCGCTGGGCGGCAAGGCCCAGTTCGGCGGCCAGCGCTTCGGCGAGATGGAGGTGTGGGCGCTCGAAGCCTACGGCGCGGCCTACACCCTGCAGGAGATGCTGACGGTGAAGTCCGACGACGTCGCGGGCCGGACCAAGGTCTACGAAAGCATCGTCCGCGGCGACGACGCCTTCGAAGCCGGCATTCCCGAGAGTTTCAACGTGCTCGTCAAGGAGATGCGCTCGCTGGGCCTCAACGTCGAGTTGGAGAACTCATAATCCCTCGTCATCCCCGGTCCAGGAGCGAAGCGACGCCGTACCGGGGACCCATGCGCACTTATCGAGTCCATGGGTCCCCGGAACTCCGCTTCGCTGCGTCCGGGGATGACGGTTTGAATATCACGCGGCCCCGGCCGCACTCACGCATGGACATCAGATGAACCAGGAAGTCCTGAACATCTTCAATCCGGTGGTCGCGGCCCCGACCTTCGACCAGATTCGCATCTCGCTGGCCTCGCCCGAGAAGATCCGGTCGTGGTCGTTCGGCGAGATCAAGAAGCCGGAGACGATCAACTACCGCACGTTCAAGCCCGAGCGTGACGGCCTGTTCTGCGCGCGCATCTTCGGTCCGACCAAGGATTACGAATGCCTGTGCGGCAAGTACAAGCGGATGAAGTACAAGGGCATCATCTGCGAAAAGTGCGGCGTGGAAGTGACGCTGGCGCGGGTCCGCCGCGAGCGGATGGGCCACATCGAACTCGCCAGCCCGGTCGCGCACATCTGGTTCCTGAAGAGCCTGCCCAGCCGCATCGCCATGATGCTGGACATGCCGCTGAAGGACATCGAGCGCGTCCTTTACTTCGAGTACTACATCGTCACCGAACCGGGCCTGACGCCGCTGAAGCAGAACCAGCTGCTGTCGGAAGACGACTACACCCGCGCCCAGGAGGAGTACGGCGACGACGGCTTCACCGCCGAGATCGGCGCCGAGGCGATCCGCGGCCTGCTCCGGGCCATCGACCTGCCCAAGGAAGCCGACCAGCTGCGCGAGGAGCTGGCCACCACCACCTCCGAGATGAAGCTCAAGAAGGCGTCCAAGCGCCTGAAGATCATCGAAGCCTTCATGGAGAGCGGCAACAAGCCGGAGTGGATGATCCTGACCGTGGTGCCGGTGATCCCGCCGGAGCTGCGGCCGCTGGTGCCTCTCGACGGCGGCCGCTTCGCCACCTCGGACCTCAACGACCTCTACCGCCGGGTCATCAACCGCAACAACCGCCTGAAGCGCCTCATCGAGCTGCGCGCGCCGGACATCATCATCCGCAACGAGAAGCGGATGCTGCAGGAAGCGGTCGACGCCCTGTTCGACAACGGTCGCCGCGGCCGCGTCATCACCGGCGCCAACAAGCGCCCGCTGAAGTCGCTCGCCGACATGCTGAAGGGCAAGCAGGGGCGCTTCCGCCAGAACCTGCTCGGCAAGCGCGTCGACTATTCGGGCCGTTCGGTCATCGTCGTGGGTCCGGAGCTGAGGCTGCACGAATGCGGCCTTCCCAAGAAGATGGCGCTCGAGCTGTTCAAGCCGTTCATCTACGCGCGGCTGGACGCCAAGGGCCTGTCGGGCACCGTCAAGCAGTCCAAGCGCATGGTCGAGCGCGAGCAGCCGCAGGTGTGGGACATCCTCGAGGAAGTGATCCGCGAGCACCCAGTGCTTCTCAACCGCGCGCCGACGCTGCACCGCCTGGGCATCCAGGCCTTCGAGCCGAAGCTGATCGAGGGCAAGGCGATCCAGCTGCACCCGCTGGTCTGCACCGCCTTCAACGCCGACTTCGACGGCGACCAGATGGCCGTGCACGTGCCGCTCTCGCTGGAAGCCCAGCTGGAAGCGCGCGTGCTGATGATGTCGTCCAACAACATCCTCTCGCCCGCCAACGGTCGTCCGATCATCGTGCCCAGCCAGGACATCGTGCTCGGCCTCTACTATCTGTCGATGTCAAAGGACGGCGAGCCGGGCGAAGGCAAGCTGTTCGCCGACATCGGCGAGATCGAAGCGGCGCTCGAGGCGGGCGTCGTGACCGTGAACACGAAGATCAAGGCGCGCTTCTCGGAAATGGACGCCGACGGGGTCGTCGTGCGCAAGGTCATCGACACCACGCCGGGACGGATGAAGATCGCCGCGCTGCTGCCGCAGCACCCGGCCATCGGTCACCGCCTGGTCGAAAAGAACCTCACCAAGAAGGAAATCGGCAACCTGATCGACGCCGTCTACCGGCACTGCGGGCAGAAGGCGACGGTCATCTTCGCCGACCAGGTCATGGGCCTGGGCTTCAAGGAAGCGGCCAAGGCCGGCATCTCGTTCGGCAAGGACGACATCGTCATACCCGAGCGCAAAGCCGAGATCGTCGACACCACCCGCAAGCTCGTGGAGGAGTACGAGCAGCAGTACGCCGACGGCCTGATCACCAAGGGCGAGAAATACAACAAGGTGGTCGACGCCTGGGACAAGGCGACCGACCGCGTGGCCGACGAGATGATGGCCGAGATCTCCACCAAGAAGCTGACCGACGGCCGCGAGGACGAGATCAACTCGATCTGGATGATGGCCAACTCCGGCGCCCGCGGCTCGCAGGCCCAGATGAAGCAGCTCGGCGGCATGCGCGGCCTGATGGCCAAGCCGTCCGGCGAGATCATCGAGACGCCGATCATCTCGAACTTCAAGGAGGGCCTGACCGTCCAGGAGTACTTCAACTCCACCCACGGGGCCCGCAAGGGCCTGGCGGACACGGCGCTGAAGACCGCGAACTCCGGCTATCTGACCCGCCGCCTCGTCGATGTGGCGCAGGACTGCATCATCACCGAGGAAGACTGCGGCACCACGCGCGGCATCACCCTGCGGGCGGTGGTCGAGGGCGGCGAGGTGCTGGTCTCGCTCGGCCAGCGCGTGCTCGGCCGCTTCACCGCCGAGGACGTTAAGGAGCCCGGCGCCAACGACCTGGTCGTGCCGGCCGACACCTACCTCGACGAGAACCAGACCGAAGCCATCGAAGCGGCCGGGGTCCAGCAGGTGAAGGTGCGCTCGGTGCTGACCTGCGAGAGCAAGGTCGGCGTCTGCGGGGCTTGCTATGGACGCGACCTCGCCCGCGGCACGCCGGTCAACATCGGCGAAGCGGTGGGCGTCATCGCCGCCCAGTCGATCGGCGAACCGGGCACGCAGCTGACGATGCGGACCTTCCACATCGGCGGCACCGCGCAGGTGGCCGAGCAGTCGTTCTACGAGGCCGCCAACGACGGCGTGGTCAAGTTCGTCGGCGGCGCCACGGTGCAGACGCCCGACGGCGACCTGATCGCCATGAGCCGCAACATGCAGCTGGTGGTGCAGGTCGAGGGCAAAGACCGCGAGGCCTACCGCCCGCCCTACGGCGCGCGGCTGCGGGTGAAGGACGGCGCGAACGTCAAGCGCGGCCAGCGCCTGGCCGAGTGGGACCCCTACACCACCCCGATCATCACCGAGGTGGGCGGCAAGGTCCGCTTCGAGGACCTGGTCGAGGGCCTGTCCTTCCGCGAAGAGGCCGACGAAGCCACCGGCATCGTCAACCGCGTCGTGATCGACTGGCGCGCGTCGACCAAGGGCACCGATCTGCGGCCGACCATGGCCGTGCTGAGCGCCGATGGCGGCTACGTGAAGCTCGCCAGCGGCGCCGACGCCCGCTACCTGCTGCCGGTCGGCGCGATCCTCTCCGTCGGCGACGGCGACGAGGTCAAGCCGGGCGACGTGCTGGCGCGCCTCTCCACCGAAAGCGCCAAGACTCGGGACATCACCGGCGGTCTGCCGCGGGTGGCCGAGCTCTTCGAAGCCCGCCGTCCGAAGGACTGCGCGGTGATCGCGGAAATGGACGGCCGGGTCGAGTTCGGGCGGGACTACAAGAACAAGCGCCGGATCAAGATCACGCCGGAGGACGGCGGCGACGCCGTCGAGTTCCTGATCCCCAAGGGCAAGCACATCGCGGTCCACGACGGCGACGTGATCCGCAAGGGCGAGTACCTGATCGACGGCAACCCCGATCCGCACGACATCCTGCGCGTGCAGGGGATCGAGGAGCTGGCCAACTTCCTGGTCAACGAGATCCAGGAGGTCTACCGGCTGCAGGGCGTGCCGATCAACGACAAGCACATCGAGACGATCGTTCGCCAGATGCTGCAGAAGGTCGAGATCCTCGAGCCGGGCGACACCGGCCTGCTCAAGGGCGATCATCTCGACAAGCTCGAGGTCGAGGAGGAGAACGCCAAAGCCGAAGCCCGCGGCGGCCGGGCGGCGATCACCGCCCCGGTGCTGCTGGGCATCACCAAGGCCTCGCTCCAGACCCGCAGCTTCATCTCGGCGGCGTCGTTCCAGGAGACCACCCGCGTCCTCACCGAGGCCGCGGTCCACGGCAAGCGCGACACCCTGGAGGGTCTGAAGGAGAACGTCATCGTCGGCCGGCTCATCCCGGCCGGCTCGGGCGCCTACCTGCGCACCTTGCAGCGTATCGCGCTCAAGCGCGACGAAGCCCTGGCGGCCAGCCGCGAACCGCCGGCGCAACTCGAGCCTCTGCCGCTCGAGATCGCCCAGCAGGCCGAAGCCGAAAGCGCCTGACGGGCGTCTTGTTCTCCGTCACCCCGGACGGCCCGCAGGGCCGATCCGGGGCCGACCATCCGGTTCCCAGACGACCGCCAGTTTGGCAGTGGCTCTTCCGGCCCCGGATCGGCGCCGCCGGTGGCGGCTTGTCCGGGGTGACGGCGCCAGTATGTCCGCCCTACAGCTTCTTCGACCCCGCCGGGCACTCCGGGTCGAGGAGGTGGGCTCTCACCCAGGCGTGGGCGCCGACGATGGGGACGATGCGCCAGTGGCCGCTGCCGGACATGCTCATGTCCAGGGTCGTGGCCGAGTAGGTGCCGCCGCCGGTGACGTGGTAGAGCTCGTTGCGGCCGCGGATGTCGCCCTCGAAGTGGGCCTTGCCGCCGCCAACCTGCTGGATCGGGTAGCTGCACTGGTAGTTGTGGTTGCAGGGTCCGGAGAGGAACTTGGAAATCCGTTCCGGCGCGAGGCAGTAGCGCTCGGTGCGGACGTAGAGGCCTAGCCAGTCGGTCTTGATCTCCCAGTATCCCGGCGTCACGCCATAGGTCTCCGGCTGCGCGCAGATCGGCGCCGGGAGCAGAACCAAGGCCAGCGCGAGCAGTCTCTTCATGGGGGTCCTTCGAGGTGGCGGCGAGCGGACGCGGCCCGCGGCACTTGGGATCGATGTGGCCGAGGTTCAACAGCCGGGGGCCGGGCGAACTTGTCGCGGCATGGCGCGATTTCGGTTGCCGGAAGCTGAACGAGGAGGACGCAGGGCCGCCTACTCGCTGGGCGTATGGCCGTCGCGCGGCTGGCCGGCGATCGGCGCCGTCACCGCCCCGGTGGGCATGGAGTCGCGGTACCTCTGCGCGGCCTGCTCGCCCGCCGCTTCCTGATCGAGGACGGCGCGCTTGCTGGCGTCGATCCGGTCCATGCGCGGCGCGGCCAGGGTATTGGCGCCGTAAGCCTCCTCGCAGCGCTGGACTTCGGCTTGCGACAGGTGCAGGGCCTCGGCGTTCATGCAGCCCAGCGCGCCGCCGCGCAGTCCGCGGCCGAAGCCGGGCAGCGCGCCGCCGGGGAAGTTGCCGCCGCCCCTGCCGGACGCCTGGCCCACCCCGCCGGGCTGCCCGCCGGCCGGCGGGGCGCCGCCGGAGGGCGCGGGCTGGGCGAACACCGCGCCCGGGATGCTGACCGACGGGACCAGCGGCGAGCCGTTCTGCTCGTTCTTGTGCAGGATGAGGGTGTGGGCCGGCGCCATCTGCGTCGTGGCCCTGGTCAGACTAGACGCCGGCACCGGCTTCGGCGGCCCTTCCACCTGGGACGGCAAGGGAGGCGCCAGCTCGCTCGGCTTCGGCGCGGGCCGGGGCGCCGGGCTGAGCGTGGGGTTGAGGGCGGTCTTGACCGGAGCGGTCGCGGTGATCACCGGTTTCGGCGCGACCTGCGGCTTGGCGGCGATCGGCTGCGGCTTCGCGGGCTGGGGCGGCTGCAGCTGCGGCTGCGGCGCGGGCTTCGGCGTCGCCAGCTTCGGAACCGGGGGCAGGGGCGGGGGCGGCGGCGGCCGCACGAGCGGCGGAATCGTCTCGGGCACGATCTCGACCTGCATCGGCGGCGTTTGTTCCGGCGGCGACGGGAAGAACTGAAACTGCTTGAGCGCGATCAGGAACACGAGGAAGTGGCCCGCCAGCGAGCCCAGTGAGACCAGGACCCTTCGGCGCACGTCGTGTCGTCGCCGATCCATTCAATCCCCTCGTGTCGAGAGCGCGCGCCCCCAATGGGAGTGGCCTCATGGCGCGACGCTTGCGGCGGAATTTCGACCCGCGGCGTTATCGCCGCAAGGCCTTGACGAAGGGTAGGCCGCGAGGGTAGAGACGCGCCTCCTTGAGAACCGGCTGTGTCGCCTTCACGCGGCAGACGCGGTTCGCGAGACGAAGCGGTGCGGAGCGCCTTGGCGACCCGCACCGGACGACGGCCCTCGCGGGGACCTCGCGTGGGCCATTCGTTTTTGCGGGCTCTCGTCTCCGGATGGTCTTCGGGTCGTCCGGTCGGTCTTTGAAATGGTCTGGAACACGCGGGGCCCTCCGAGGGGCTCGAAGGAAGTGCGAGCGATATGGATCGTCAGAATATCCGCATACGCCTGAGGGCCTTTGACCACCGCGTGCTGGACCATTCCACGCGCGAGATCGTCAACACCGCCAAGCGGACCGGCGCGACCATTCGCGGCCCGATCCCGCTGCCCACCCAGATCGAACGTTTCACCGTCAACCGCTCGCCGCACATCGACAAGAAGTCGCGCGAGCAGTTCGAGATCCGCACGCACAAGCGCGTGCTCGACATCGTCGACCCCACCCCGCAGACCGTGGACGCGCTGATGAAGCTCGCCCTCTCGGCCGGCGTGGACGTCGAGATCAAGCTCTAAGGGACGCGGGCTATGCGAACCGGCCTGATCGCCAAGAAACTCGGGATGACCCGCCTCTTCGACGAGACCGGGACCCACACCCCCGTCACCGTGCTCAGCCTCGAGGGCTGCCAGGTCACCGCCCAGCGCACCAAGGAGAAGGACGGCTACGTCGCCTTGCAGCTCGGCGCGGGCGCCAAGAAGCCGAAGAACACCTCCAAGGGCGAGCGCGGCCACTTCGCCAAGGCCCTGGTCGAGCCCAAGCAGCATGTGGCCGAGTTCCGGGTCTCCGAGGACAACCTCATCGCGCCGGGCGCCGAGTTCAGCGCCGACCACTTCGTCGCCGGCCAGAAGGTGGACGTATCGGGCGTCACCGTCGGCAAGGGCTTCGCCGGCGCGATGAAGCGCTGGAACTTCGGCGGCATGCGAGCCACCCACGGCGTCTCCGTCTCGCACCGAGCCCACGGTTCGACCGGCCAGCGCCAGGATCCCGGCAAGGTCTTCAAGAACAAGAAGATGGCCGGCCACATGGGATCCACCAACGTGACGACCCTCAATCTGACCGTGTTCCGCGTGGATGTGGAGCGCGGTCTTATTCTTATTAAGGGCGCGGTTCCCGGAACCGAAGGCGCCTGGGTGAAGATCCGCGACGCCGTGAAGAGCAAGGCGCCGAAGGATCTGCGGTCGCCCGGCTCCATCAAGGGCGGTCCCGCGGTCGCCGAGGCGCCGGCCGAGGCCCCGGCGGCCGACGAAACCGGGGGCGAAGCGTAATGAAAATCGACGTCATCAAGCTGGACGGCGCCAAGAGCGGCTCCATCGACCTGCCGGACGACATCTTCGGCATCCAGGAGATCCGCGGCGACATCCTGCAGCGCTGCGTGACCTGGCAGCTGGCCAAGCGTCGCGCCGGAACCCACAAGATCCAGGTGCGCAACGAAGTCTCGCGCACCGGCAAGAAGATGTACCGGCAAAAGGGCACCGGCGGCGCCCGTCACGGCTCGCGCCGGGCGGCCCAGTTCGTCGGCGGCGCCAAGGCCCACGGGCCGGTGGTGCGCAGCCATGAGATCGGTCTGCCCAAGAAGGTCCGCGCCCTGGCGCTGCGCCACGCGCTCTCGTCCAAGGCCAGGTCCGGCGACCTGGTGCTGCTGGAGGCGGCGACGCTGGAGAGCCCGAAGACCGCGGCCCTGCGCGCCAACTTCGCCAGCCTCGGCTGGAAGAACGCCCTGGTGATCGCCGGTCCGCAAGTGGACGGCGCCTTTGGCCTGGCGGCGCGCAACATCCCGAACGTCGACGTGCTGCCGAACGCCGGGCTCAACGTCTACGACATCCTGCGCCGCGACACCCTGGTGCTGACCAAGGCCGCCCTCGACGGCGTTGTCGCCCGCTTCGCCAAGGAAGCCGCCGCGGCCGAGCCGGCCGCCGCGCCCGCGCCGAAGCGCAGGGCCGCCGCCAAGGCCAAGCCCGCCGAAGGGGAGACCGCCTGATGCCCGCCGCGCGCCATTACGACACCATCCTGGCCCCGGTCATCACCGAGAAGGCGACCATGCTCTCCGAGCAGAACAAGGTCGTGTTCCGCGTCGCCGGCGACGCCACCAAGGCCGACATCGCCGAAGCGGTCGAGAACCTGTTCAAGGTCAGTGTGGTCAAGGTCAACACGATCAACGTGAAGGGCAAGACCAAGCGCTTCCGCGGCCGCGAAGGCCGCCGCTCGGACGTGAAGAAGGCCATCGTCACCCTGGCCGAGGGCCAGTCCATCGACATCACGACGGGGCTTTAAGGCATGGCTCTGAAGCAATTCAATCCGACCTCGCCGGCCCGACGCGGCGTCGTGCTCGTCGACAAGCGCGAGCTGCACAAGGGCAAGCCGGAGAAGAGCCTCATCGAGGGCCTCACCAAGACCGGCGGCCGTGGCGGCGGCGGGCGCATCGCGGTGCGGTTCCGCGGCGGCGGCGCCAAGCGGCTGTACCGCCTGGTCGACTTCAAGCGCCGCAAGTGGAACGTCGTGGGCCGCGTCGAGCGGCTCGAGTACGACCCCAACCGCACCGCCTTCATCGCGCTCGTCAAGTACGCCGACGGCGAGCTCGCCTACATCCTGGCCCCGCAACGTCTGCGCGCCGGCGACGAGATCGTGGCCGGCGAGAAGGTGGACCTGAAGCCCGGCAACGCCTCGCCCCTGCGCGGCCTGCCGATCGGGGCGATGATCCACAACATCGAGCTGAAGCCCGGCAAGGGCGGCCAGATCGCCCGCTCCGCCGGCGCCTACGCGCAGCTGGTCGGTCGCGACGCCGGCTACGCCCAGATCCGCCTCGGCTCCGGCGAACTGCGCATGGTTCCGGACACCTGCATGGCCTCGGTCGGCGCGGTGTCGAACCCGGACCACATGAACGAGGTGCTCGGCAAGGCCGGGCGCAACCGGCACAAGGGCCGTCGCCCGCACGTCCGCGGCGTCGCCATGAACCCGGTCGATCACCCGCACGGCGGCGGCGAAGGCAAGACCTCGGGCGGCCGTCACCCCGTGACCCCGTGGGGCCAACCCACCAAGGGCCACAAGACCCGATCCAACAAGGCCACGAACAAATTCATCATTCGTAGCCGCCACGTGAAGAAGGCCCGCTAGGCGATGACACGCTCGGTTTGGAAAGGCCCGTTCGTCGACGGCTACCTGCTGAAAAAGGCGGAAACCGCGACGGCGTCCGGCCGCAGGGACGTGATCAAGACCTGGTCGCGCCGCTCGACGATCATGCCCCAGTTCGTGGGTCTGACCTTCGGAGTTCACAACGGCCAGAAGCATGTCCCGGTGCTGATCAGCGAAGACATGGTCGGGATGAAGCTCGGCGAGTTCGCGCCGACCCGCTACTTCCCCGGCCATGCCGCCGACAAGAAGGCCAAGAGGAAGTAGGCGATGGGAAAGCAAGCCAAGGCCCGGCGCCTCAAGCCGACCGAAGCCGTCGCCAAGGTGCGGACGCTGCGCACCAGCGCCCGCAAGCTCAACCTGGTGGCCGCGTCGATCCGCGGCCTGAAGGTTCAGCGCGCGCTGAACGAGCTCGACTTCAGCCATCGCCGCGTCGCCAAGGACGTCCGCAAGGCGCTCTACTCGGCGATCTCCAACGCCGAGAACAACCACAGCCTCGACATCGACTCCCTGGTCGTCGCCGAGGCGTTCGTGGGCAAGAACCTGGTGATGAAGCGCTTCGCCGCCCGGGCGCGGGGCAGGGCTTCCCGTATCGAAAAGCCGTTCTCCGAGATCACCATCGTGGTCCGCGAGCTGGGTGAGGCCGCCTAATGGGTCAGAAAGTCAATCCGATCGGTCTGCGCCTCGGCGTCAACCGCACCTGGGACAGCCGCTGGTTCGCCCGCAAGGGCGAGTACGCCAAGCTGCTCCACGACGACATGCGCATGCGCAAGGTGCTGAAGCAGCGCCTGGGCCAGGCCGGGGTGTCGCGCATCATCATCGAGCGCCCGCACAAGCAGTGCCGCGTGACCATCTACGCCGCCCGTCCCGGCGTGATCATCGGCAAGAAGGGCGCGGACATCGACAAGCTGCGCAAGGATCTGGCGGCGATGACCGAGGGCGACGTCGCGCTCAACATCGTCGAGGTGCGCAAGCCCGAGACCGACGCCCAACTGGTGGCCGAAAACGTCGCCCAGCAGCTCGAACGCCGCGTCGCCTTCCGCCGCGCCATGAAGCGCGCGCAGCAGAGCGCCATGCGCCTGGGCGCCAAGGGCATCCGCATCAGCGTGTCGGGCCGCCTGGGCGGCGCCGAAATCGCTCGGACGGAAGGCTACCGCGAGGGCCGCGTGCCGCTGCACACCCTGCGCGCCGACCTCGACTACGGCTTTGCCGAAGCCCAGACCACCTACGGCATCATCGGGGTGAAGGTCTGGATCTTCAAAGGCGAGGTGCTAGAGCACGACCCGATGGCCCAGGACAAGCGCCTGGCGGGCGAGTCCGGCCCGGCCGGCGACGGCTCCGGCCGTCAGGAGCGCGATCGTGACGACCGTGGCCCGCGCGGCCCGCGTCGCGACCGCCGCGCCGAGGCGAACGCTTAAAGGAATCCGCTCGCCATGATGTCGCCGAAGAAGACCAAGTACCGAAAGCAGTTCAAGGGCCGGATCCACGGCGCGACCAAGGCTGGCGCGTCGCTGAACTTCGGCTCCCACGGGCTGAAGTCGCTGGAGCCGGAGCGCGTCACCGCGCGCCAGATCGAGGCCGCCCGTCGCGCGATCACCCGCCAGATGAAGCGCCAGGGCCGGGTCTGGATCCGCGTCTTCCCGGACGTGCCGGTCACCTCCAAGCCCGCGGAAGTGCGGATGGGGTCGGGCAAGGGCGCGGTGGATTACTGGGCCGCCCGCGTGGCGCCCGGCCGGATCATGTTCGAGATCGACGGCGTGCCGGACGACGTGGCCCGCGAGGCGTTGCGCCTGGGCGCGGCCAAGCTGCCGGTCCGCACCCGCATCGTCACGCGTCTCGACGCCGCCGCCGCCGCCCAGGAGCACGCGTGATGAAGATCGACGAAATCCGCCGCCTGACGCCGGACCAGCTCGCCGACCAGCTGCTGCAGCTGAAGAAGGAGCAGTTCAACCTGCGCTTCCAGGCCGCGACCAGCCAGCTGGAAAAGACCCATCGCGTCGACGAGGTCCGCAAGGACATCGCGCGCATCAAGACCGTGCTGCGCGCCAAGCAGCCGGCCGCCTGAGGAATTAGTGGATGCCCAAGCGAATTCTCGAAGGCGTGGTGGTCTCCGACAAGGGGAACAAGACCGTGGTGGTGAAGGTGGAACGCACCTTCCTGCACCCGCTGCTGAAGAAGACCGTCCGCCGCTCGAAGAAGTACCACGCCCACGACGAAGCCAATTCCTACAAGGAAGGCGAGGTCGCGCGGATCATCGAGTGCGCGCCGCACTCCAAGCTGAAGACGTGGGAGGTCCTGCCGAAGGACCTCGAAGCGTCTCCCGGCGCCTAGAGCCAGGGGAGTCCGATCGATGATCCAGATGCAGACCAATCTCGACGTCGCCGACAACTCGGGCGCGCGCCGCGTCATGTGCATCAAGGTGCTGGGCGGCGCCGGACGCCGCTACGCCTCGGTGGGCGACCGCATCGTGGTCTCCGTGAAGGAAGCCATTCCGCGCGGCCGGGTGAAGAAGGGCGACGTGCTGCAGGCGATCGTGGTGCGCACCAACCAGGCCATCAAGCGCAAGGACGGGTCGGTGATCCGCTTCGACAAGAACGCGGCCGTCATCGTCAACAAGCAGTCCGAGCCGATCGGCACCCGCATCTTCGGACCGGTTCCGCGCGAACTGCGCGCCAAGAACCACATGAAGATCATTTCGCTCGCGCCGGAGGTGATCTGACCATGGCCGCGAAGATCAAGAAGGGCGACCGTGTGATGCTGCTCGTCGGCAAGGACAAGGGCCGGACCGGCAACGTGCTGCAGGTCATGCCCAAGGAGGGCCGTGTCGTGGTCTCGGGCCTGAACATGGTCCAGCGCCACACCCGCCCGTCCCAGGGCGACCCGCAAGGGGGCATCAAGCACAAGGAGGCCTCGGTGCACGTGTCCAACGTCGCCGTCGTGGACTCCCGCGGCCAGCCGACCCGCGTCGGCTTCCGCATCGACGGCGACAAGAAGGTGCGCATCGCCAAGACGACCGGCGAGGTGATCAATGGCTGAGACTTCCACTTACGAGCCGCGCTTGAAAGGCGACTACAAGGCCCGGATCCGCCCGGCGCTGAAGGCCAAGTTCGGCTACACGAACGAAATGCGCATCCCCCGCCTCGACAAGATCGTGGTGAACATGGGGATCGGCGAGGCCGTGTCCGACTCCAAGAAGGCCCAGGCGGCGATGAAGGACCTGGCCGCGATCACCGGCCAGAAACCGGTGGCGACCAAGGCCCGCCTGTCCATCGCCACCTTCAAGCTGCGCGAAGGCATGGTGGTCGGCGCCAAGGTGACACTGCGCAAGGACCGCATGTACGAGTTCCTCGACCGGCTGATCACCATCGCCCTGCCGCGGGTGAAGGACTTCCGGGGCCTGAAGCCGACCAGCTTCGACGGCCGCGGCAACTACGCGCTCGGCCTTCGCGAGCACATCGTGTTCCCGGAGATCAACTACGACGAGATCGACCAGATCTGGGGCATGGACGTCATCGTCTGCACCACCGCGGAGACCGACGACGAGGCCCGTGAGCTGCTTCGTGAATTCCAGTTCCCGTTCAACGCCTAAGAGACGGGGGAAGAGACAACCATGGCCAAGAAAAGCGCCGTCAACCGCAACGAAATGGTCCGCCGCCTGGTGAAGGCCAAGGCCGCCAAGCGCGCCGCCCTCAAGGCGACCGCCAACAACGAGAGCCTCAGCCTCGAGGAGCGCTACGAAGCGCGCCTGAAGTTGGCCGCGATGCCGCGCAACTCGTCGGCGACGCGCATCCGCAACCGCTGCGAAGTGACGGGGCGGCCGCGCGCCTTCTATCGCAAGCTGAAGATGAGCCGGATCGCCCTGCGCGACCTGGGCTCCAAGGGCCAGATCCCTGGCCTCGTGAAGTCGAGCTGGTGAGGAGCCTCTAGATGGCCTCCAACGATCCCATCGGCGATATGATCGCCCGCATCCGCAACGCCGCTCAGCGCGGCCGTTCGAAGGTGGTGACGCCGGCTTCGAAGCTGCGCCAGCGCGTCCTCGACGTGCTGCAGGCCGAGGGCTACATCCGCGGCTACAGCCGCTCGGAGACGCCCGAAGGCTTCGCGCAGTTCGAGATCGAGCTGAAGTACTACGACGGCCAGCCGGTGATCGCCGAGATCGCCCGCGTCTCCAAGCCGGGCCGGCGCGTCTACTCGTCGATCGGCGACCTGAAGCCAGTGAAGAACGGTCTCGGCATGTCGATCCTGTCGACGTCCAAGGGCGTCATGTCCGACACCGCCGCACGCGACGCCAACGTCGGCGGCGAAGTGCTCTGCCGCGTCTACTAGGGCAGGGGAGGAGCTTCGAAGATGTCGCGTATCGGCAAGAAGGCGGTGGCGATCCCATCCGGCGTCACGGTGGCGCTGGACGGGCAGAAAATCACCGTCAAGGGCCCCAAGGGCGAACTTTCCTGGACCGTCGCGGACGAGATCGCGGTGGCGCAAGGGGCCGACGGCCTCTCGCTCGCCCCGCGCGGCGACACCCAGCGCGCCCGGGCCATGTGGGGCCTGTCGCGCACGCTGGTCGCCAACATGGTGCACGGGGTGACGCAGGGCTACGAGCGAACGCTCGAACTGGTCGGCGTGGGGTACCGCGCGGCGATGAAGGGCCAGGCGCTCTCCATGCAGCTCGGCTTCTCGCACGACATCGACATCCCGGCGCCGAAGGGCATCACCTTCGCGACGCCCAGGCAGACCGAGATCCGCATCAGCGGCATCGACAAGCAGCTGGTCGGCGAAACCGCGGCGCGCATCCGCAAGATCCGCCCGCCCGAGCCCTACAAGGGCAAGGGCGTGCGCTACGCCGGCGAGACGGTCCGGCGCAAGGAAGGCAAGAAGAAGTAAGCTCCATGGCGCTTCCCCACCTCAACCCCGCCCAGAAGCGCGCGCGCCGTGTCCGCACGCGGCTGAAGAAGCTGGCGGGCGGTCGTCCGCGCCTGTCGGTGCACCGCTCGTCGAAGAACATTTACGCCCAGGTGATCGACGACGCCCGCGGCGTCACCCTCGCGCACGCTTCCACGCTGGAAGACAAGTCGTTGAAGGGCTCGGACAAGGACGCCGCCGCCCGCGTCGGCGCCCTGATCGCCCAGCGCGCCAAGGACAAGGGCGTGACCGAGGTCGTCTTCGACCGCGGCGGCTACATCTATCACGGACGGGTCAAGGCGCTCGCGGACGCGGCCCGCGAAGCCGGCCTCAACTTCTAGGGATCAGCAGATGGCCCGTGGACCTGAAAACAGAGAGCGCCGCGATCGGCGCGACCGCAACGCTCCGGACGACCGCGCCGACAACGACATCGTCGAGAAGCTGGTTTACATCAACCGCGTCGCCGCCACCGTGAAAGGCGGCCGCCGCTTCTCGTTCGCCGCGCTGATGGTGGTCGGCGACCAGAAGGGCCGGGTGGGGTTCGGACACGGCAAGGCCCGCGAGGTGCCGGAAGCCATCCGCAAGGCGACCGAGGAAGCCAAGAAGTCGATGATCCGCGTGCCCCTGCGCGAAAGCCGCACGCTGCACCACGACGGCGCGGGCCGCTGGGGCGCGGGCAAGATCATGATGCGCGCGGCGCCTCCCGGCACCGGCATCATTGCCGGCGGTCCGATGCGCGCGGTGCTGGAGGCCCTGGGCGTGCAGGACGTGGTCGGCAAGCGCATGGGCTCGTCCAATCCCTACAACATGGTGCGCGCCACCTTCGAAGCGCTGAAACAGCAGGCCTCGCCGCGTCAGGTCGCCTCCAAGCGCGGCAAGAAGGTCGCCGACATCATCGGCCGCCGCTCCGACGCGGCGGGCGTAGAGGCGGAGGCGTAGGGTCGTCATGGCGAAGATCACCGTCCGTCAGACCGGCAGCCCCATCCGCCGCACCAAGGACCAGCGCGCCACGCTGGTGGGCCTGGGCCTCAACCGCCTCGGCCGCACCTCCACGCTGGACGACACGCCGCAAGTCCGCGGCATGATCGCCAAGGTCGCGCACATGGTGGAGGTGGTGGAGTAGCGGCGCGGGCTCTCTTCCCCCTCTGGGGGAAGCGGCCCGCAAGGGCCGCAGGGGGCCACCGGCGTCTCTCTTCCCCCTCTGGGGGAAGCGGCCCGCAAGGGCCGCAGGGGGCCACCGGCGCAGAGATTTGGGGCGGAGGCCCCCTGCGTCACGCCAGTCGCGTGACGCTTCCCCCAAAGGGGGAAGAGAAGCCGAGTCGGGTTCGCCCGGCGCAGACTCCGAAGGAGAAGGCAACGATGACCAAGCTCAACGACCTCAGCCCGCGTCCGGGCTCGACCAAGAACCGCATGCGCATCGGCCGCGGTCCGGGCTCCGGCAAGGGCAAGACCGGCGGCCGCGGCGTCAAGGGCCAGAAGGCGCGCTCCGGCGTCGCCATCCACGGCTTCGAGGGCGGCCAGATGCCGCTGCACATGCGGATGCCGAAGCGCGGCTTCAACCCGCCGAACGCCAAGCAGTTCGCCGAAGTGAACCTCTGGCGCCTGGAGCAGGCGATCGCGGCCGGCAAGCTCGACGCGGGGCGGCCGATCGACGCCGAGATGTAGGGCATCACGTTGAGGGCGAAGATCGCCATCCGCGAGACCGCGCCGCCGGAGAACAGATTGGCCATCCCGAAGATGCCGTTCTGCTGGCGGTCGATGATGCTGGCGATGACTTGCGGATCGACCCCCGGAATGGGGATGAAGGTCCCCAGCCGGTAGACGATCATCGCGCCCAGCGTGAACAGCAGGCGCTTGTGAAGCTCGGTCGCCTTCTGGAAGGCCCCGACGTCGAGATTGGCGGCGAGTTGCTCGGCGGCCGAAGCCATCAACGAACCCCTTGGGTGATGCTGCGCCCTAGATAGGGCCTGTCGCGAGCTTCGTCATCCCGCCCGCCGGCAAGAACCTGCGGCGCGGCGAAAGGTCCGCGTTGGTTCAGGCCTCGGCTTCCGCCTTGACCGGCTTGGTCGTGGTGACGCTGCCGCCGGCCTTCTCCACCGCGGCCCTGGCCGAGGCGGTGGCGGCGTAGACGGTGATGTCGATCTTCGACGTGATCTCGCCGTTGCCGAGGAGGCGCACGCCGTCCTTGACCCGGCGCACGATGCCGGACTTGACGAGGG
>DATJRL010000137.1:0-9265 GCA_035504785.1 Caulobacteraceae bacterium | reverse complement strand
CGGCACGACCAATTCGTGCGTCGCTGTCATGGAGGGCTCGACCCCCAAGGTGATCGAGAATTCGGAAGGCGCGCGGACAACGCCTTCGATCGTGGCCTTCACCGACGACGGCGAGCGGCTGGTCGGCCAGCCGGCCAAGCGCCAGGCTGTCACCAACCCCTCCAACACCTTCTTCGCCATCAAGCGCCTGATCGGGCGCAACTACACCGACCCGATGGTCGAGAAGGACAAGGGCATGGTGCCCTACGAGATCACCAAGGGTCCCACCGGCGATGCGTGGGTCCGCGCGCACGGCAAGGACTACTCGCCGCAGCAGATCAGCGCCTTCATCCTGCAGAAGCTGAAGCAGGACGCCGAGGCGCACCTGGGCGAGAAGGTCGAGAAGGCGGTGATCACCGTCCCGGCCTACTTCAACGACGCCCAGCGCCAGGCCACCAAGGACGCCGGCAAGATCGCCGGTCTCGAGGTGCTTCGCATCATCAACGAGCCGACCGCCGCGGCGCTCGCCTACGGCCTGGAGAAGAACGAGGGCAAGAAGATCGCCGTCTACGACCTGGGCGGCGGCACCTTCGACATCTCGATCCTGGAGATCGGCGACGGCGTCTTCGAGGTGAAGGCGACCAACGGCGACACCTTCCTGGGCGGCGAGGATTTCGACCTGCGGCTCGTCGACTACCTGGCCGACGAGTTCAAGAAAGAGCAGGGCGTCGACCTGCGTAAGGACAAGCTCGCCCTGCAGCGCCTGAAGGAAGAGGCCGAGAAGGCCAAGAAGGAGCTCTCCACCGTTCCCCAGTACGAGGTGAACCTGCCCTTCATCTCGATGAACGCCTCGGGTCCGCTGCACCTCAACATCAAGATTTCCCGCGCCAAGCTGGAGGCCCTCGTCGAGGACCTGATCGTCAAGACCATCGGGCCTTGCGAGCAGGCGCTGAAAGACGCCGGCCTGAAGAAGAGCGACATCGACGAGGTGGTGCTGGTGGGCGGCATGACGCGCATGCCCAAGGTCGTCGACGCGGTGAAGGAGTTCTTCGGCCGCGAGCCGCACAAGGGCGTCAACCCGGACGAGGTCGTGGCGCTGGGCGCGGCGATCCAGGCCGGCGTTCTGCAAGGCGACGTCAAAGACGTGCTCCTGCTCGACGTGACCCCGCTGACCCTGGGCATCGAGACCCTGGGAGGCGTCTTCACGCCGCTCATCGAGCGCAACACGACGATCCCGACCAAGAAGAGCCAAACCTTCTCCACCGCCGACGACAACCAAAGCGCCGTGACCATCCGGGTCTTCCAGGGCGAGCGGCCGATGGCGCAGGACAACAAGATGCTGGGCCAATTCGACCTGGTCGGCATCCCGCCGGCGCCGCGCGGCATGCCGCAGATCGAAGTCACTTTCGACATCGACGCCAACGGCATCGTCAACGTCCAGGCCAAGGATAAGGCGACCTCCAAGGAGCAGTCGATCCGCATCCAGGCCAACGGCGGGCTCTCGGACGCCGACATCGACCGCATGGTCAAGGATGCCGAGTCCCATGCCGCCGAGGACAAGAAGCGCAAGGAACTGGTCGAGGCCAAGAACCACGCCGACGCCCTGATCCATTCGACGGAGAAAGCGCTGGCCGAGCACGGCGACAAGGTCGGTTCCGGCGAGAAGACGGCCATCGAGACCGCGATCGCCGAACTGAAGTCGGCGCTCGAAGGCGAGGACGCCTTGGCGATCCAGGCCAAGACCCAAAACCTTACCCAGGTCGCCATGAAGCTCGGCGAGGCCATGTACAAGGCCGCGCAGGGCGGCGAGGCGGCCGAGGGTGGCGGCTCGGACGCGGGCGTGGTCGACGCCGAGTTCGAGGAAGTCTCGGACGATCAGACGTCCGCCTAAGGTCGAAAGGCGTCTTGGGTGTCCAGGTCTCCCACCGTGGTCGCGGCCGAGCGTTGGCTCCCCCCGGTCGAGAACAGCCCGCCCCCCGCAAAAAGCCTTGCGGCGGGGCGGGCAATCTCCCACTTCAGCATGAACGGGCGGGGCGTCTGACGGTTCATGCGCGACTATTACGAGATTCTGGGCGTCGACCGCGGGACTGACGAGGCCGGCCTGAAGTCGGCTTTCCGCAAGCTCGCGATGGAGCACCACCCCGACCGCAACGGCGGCTGCGAAGAGGCGTCGGCGCGGTTCAAGGAAGTCAACGAGGCCTACTCCGTCCTATCCGACAAGGAGAAGCGGGCTCGCTACGACCGCTTCGGCCACGCCGGCATCCAGGGCGCGGGTGGCGGCTTCACCGACGTGCACGACATCTTCAACGAGGTGTTCGGCGACGCCTTCGCCGAAATGTTCGGCCGCGGCCAGCGCCGGCCCACAGGTCCGACCCGCGGCGGAGACCTGCGCTACGACCTCGAGATCAGCCTCGAACAGGCCTATGCGGGCGCGGACGTCGAGATCAAGGTCCCCGCCTCCCTCACCTGCGACGACTGCTCGGGGTCCGGCTGCGCCCCCGGCTCGCAACCCACCGCCTGCGCCGCCTGCAGCGGCCACGGCCGGGTGCGCGCCAGTCAGGGCTTCTTCACCATCGAGCGCACCTGCCCGCGCTGCGGCGGCGCTGGGCGCGTCGTGCTGGATCCCTGCAAGGGCTGCCACGGCGCCGGCCAGGTGCGGCGCGAGCGGGTGCTGCAGGTGCGCGTTCCGCAGGGTGTCGACGACGGCGCCCGCATCCGCCTGCAGGGCGAGGGCGACGCCGGCCTGCGCGGCGGCCCACGCGGCGACCTCTACATCTTCATCTCGGTCGCGCCGCACGAGCTTTTCGAGCGAGACGGTCTCGACCTGCTCTGCTCGGCGCCGGTGCCCATGGCGATCGCCGCGCTGGGCGGCGCCATCGAAGTCCCGTGCCTGCTCGGCGGCGAAAACTGCGATGGCGAGTGCCGGATCGAGGTCAAGGTGCCCGAGGGCGCCCAGACCGGACGCACCGTACGCCTGAAGGGCCGCGGCATGCCCTCGCTGCGCTCCCGCGAACGCGGCGACCTGGTGGTCGAACTCTTCATCGAGACCCCCACCAAGCTCTCCGCCCGCCAGAAGGAGCTGATGCGCGAGTTCGCCGGCCTCTGCGGCGAGCAACAGCACCCCCGCACCGCCACCTTCTTCAACAAGGCCCGCCGCTTCTGGGACAAAGTGACGGGGTAGCGCCGTACCTCAGAGCCCTTCCCCTCAAGGGTGAAGGGAGTTCGCCGGCGCTCCGATGTCTTTCCAGCGGTAGGCCGTCTCGGTGACGCTCTCGCCCCAGCCGTGGGACGCGACCTCAGCGAACGCTTCGCCGCCGAGGCGTTCGTAGAAGCGGCGGGCGGTCTCGTTGCGGGTGAGCACGAAGAGCATCAGCGACGCGGCGCCCTCGGCCTTCAACACCCGGGCGCAAGCCGTCAGCAGGCTGCGTCCGACGCCGACGCGCTGGGCGGCGCGGACCACATACAGCGTCTCCACCTCGGCGTCGGCGGCGCGTCCAGGCCCGGAGAGCAGGGCGCCGTGCGCATAACCCACCGCTCCCGCCGCGGTTTCGGCGATCAGCGTCACTCGGCCGGCCGCGGGGCGCATCAGGTCCTGGTGGAACCGCCTGGCGTGCTGTTTGGGGCTCATCCGCGCCAGGTAGCGCTCGGGCAACAGCCCGGGATAGGTCTCGCGCCAGGCGCGCACATGCACACGCCCCAGCGCCTCGGCGTCGGCCGGACCCGCGGGCAGGATGGCGTAGTCTAGCAGGCTCTCCACAGGAGAAAGGTCGGGTGGGTCAGGCCGGCCGTCAAGCCGGGTTCAAAGCCCCGTTTCCAGCCGCTAGCCTGACCGCGATGAACGCGCCGATTCCACCCTCGGAGATCGCCTTCCCCGACGCCGCCGGCGCTTCGCCGGTGATGGCGCAGTTCTTCGACGCCAAGGCGCGCCAGCCGGACGCGCTGATCTTCTTTCGCATGGGCGATTTCTACGAGCTGTTCTTCGAGGACGCGGCCAGAGCCGCCGCCGCCATTGGCATCACGCTCACCCATCGCGGCGTCCATGCCGGCCAGCCGATCCCGATGGCCGGGGTGCCGGTGCACGCCGCCGAGGCCTACCTCGCCAAACTGATCCGCGCCGGCTTCAAGGTCGCGGTCTGCGAGCAGATGGAGGACCCGGCCGAGGCGCGCAAACGCGGCGGCAAATCCGTGGTTCGGCGCGAACTCGTGCGCGTCGTGACGCCCGGGACCCTCACCGAGGACGGTCTCCTGGAAGCGCGCGGGGCGAACCGGCTGGCCGCGGTGGCGCAACGCGCCGGGTAGGGAGCTGTCGCCAGCGTCGAGGTCTCGACCGGCGAGGTGGAGTGCTTCTCCGTTGGCCGCGAGGCGCTGGCTGGGGTCCTGGCGGCGCTGACTCCCTCGGAGATCCTGGTCCCGGACCGCCTGTTCGCCGACGCCGCCATCGCCGGCGCGCTGCAATCCGCCGGCGGGCTCGTGCAGCCCATGGCCCAGGCGCTCGCCGAACCCGCCGCCTCGGAGGCGCGGCTGAAGCGGCTCTACGGCGTCAAGACGCTGGATGGGTTCGGCCAGCTTACCGGCGCGGAGGTGGCGGCGCTGGGGCTGATCGCCGCCCACTTGGAGGCGACCCAGGGCGGCCGGGCGCCGGCGCTGTCGGCCCCGCGCCGGGCAGGCGAGGCGGACGTCATGGCCATCGATCCGGCCACCCGCGCCAGCCTGGAGATCGAGCGCGCGCAGAGCGGTGGACGCGAAGGCTCGCTGCTCGCCGCCATCGACCGCACCGTGACCGCCCCCGGCGCTCGGCTGCTCGCCGCCCGCCTCGCCCGGCCGCTGATGTCGCCCGAGGCCATCGACGCGCGCCTCGACGCGATCGACTGGCTCCTGTCGCACCGAGCGATCCGACAGCGCCTGCGCGCCGACCTGAAAGGCGCCGGCGACATGGCCCGGGCGTTGTCGCGGCTGGCGCTGGGGCGCGGCGGACCTCGCGACCTTGCCGCGCTCCGCGACGGGCTCGCCATCGGCGATGCGGTCGCCGCCCGGATCGCCGGGACCGACGACGTTCTGGCGCCGCCGCCGGTTGAGATCGAGGCGCCGGCCGCGGCCCTCCGGCCCGGCGAGCGCCTTGCGGCCCTGCAGCGAGCGCTGGCCCAGGGTCTCGATGCGGAACCGCCGCTGATGGCCCGCGACGGCGGCTTCATCGCCGCCGGAGTCAGCCCGGAGCTGGACGAGGCGCGCGCCCTGCAACGCGACAGCCGCCGCGTCGTCGCCGAGCTGGAGGCGCGGCTGCAGGTCGAGAGCGGCGCCCCGCTGAAGGTCCGCCACAACGCGGTGCTGGGCTACTTCCTCGAGCTGAGCGCGGCCAAGGCTGAGCCGCTGCTGCGCGCGCCGCTCTCGGCGACGTTCATCCACCGCCAGACCATGGCCAGCCAGGTGCGCTTCACCACCGTGGAGCTGGCCGAACTCGACGCCAGGATCGCGCACGCGGCGGAAGCGGCGCTCGCGCTGGAGCTGGAGGTTTTCGAGGCGTGGCGGCGAGAAGCCGAGGCCCTCGCTGCGCCGATCCAGGCCGCGGCGGAGGCGCTGGCGCGACTCGACGTCGCCGCGGCGCTGGCCGAATGGGCCGAGGAGGTGGGTGCGCGCCGCCCCCGCGTCGACCGTTCGCTGGCGTTCGAGGTCGAAGCGGCGCGGCATCCGGTGGTCGAGGCGGCGGTGAGGCGCGCCGGCGAGCCGTTCACCCCCAACGACTGCCGGCTCGATGCGGCAGGGGCGCTGGCGGCGCGGCTCTCAATCGTGACCGGACCCAACATGGCCGGCAAGTCGACCTTCCTGCGCCAGAACGCCCTCATGGCGATCCTCGCCCAGGCCGGCTGCTTCGTCCCGGCAAGGTCGTTGCACCTGGGCGTCGTCGACCGCCTGTTCAGCCGCGTCGGCGCCGGCGACGATCTGGCGCGCGGCCGCTCGACTTTCATGGCCGAGATGGTGGAGACGGCCGCCATCCTCACTCAGGCGACGCCGCGATCGCTGGTGATCCTCGACGAGATCGGGCGCGGCACCGCCACCTACGACGGCCTGGCCATCGCCTGGGCCTGCGCCGAGGCGCTGCACGAGGTGAATCGCTGCCGCGCGCTCTTCGCCACCCACTATCACGAGCTCGCGACCCTGGAGGGACAGCTCGCCCACGTCTCCAACCTGTCGCTGAAGGCCAAGGAGTGGAACGGCGACCTCGTCTTCCTGCACGAAGCCGGACCTGGGCCGGCGGACCGCTCCTATGGGGTGCAGGTCGCCAAGCTCGCGGGGGTCCCGTCGGCGGTGGTCGCCCGAGCGCGCCAGGTGCTCGACCGCCTGGAGAGCGAAGCTGTCGCCCACCGGGACCTGGCCGAACTGCCGCTGTTCGCCGCCGCCCAATCCCGCTCGGTGATCCATGTGTCCGAGCCGAGCGAGGCGGAGACCCAGCTGCGTGCGCTCGATCTCGACGGCATGAGCCCGCGCGAGGCGATGGACGCGCTCTATCGGCTGAAGGCGCTGCTGAAGCCGTGACCACCGTCGTCCTCGTTCGCCACTGCCAGAGCGCTCCTTCGCCGGCCCTGCCCGAACGCCAGTGGCCGCTGTCCGAGGCCGGCCAAGCGCAGGCCGAGGCGTTGGCGCCGGTTCTGAGCGAACTCGGCGTCGATGCGCTTGCCTCCAGCCCGTTCCAGCGCGCCGTCGACACCTTGAGGCCGTTCGCGGACGCTGCAGGACTTCCCATCGCGGTCGACGAGGATCTGCGCGAGCGGCGCCTCGGCGGCTGGCTCGACGACGCCGAGGCGGTGAACGAGGCGATCCGGCGCATGCACGCCGACCTGGACTTCCATCTGGAGGGCGGCGAAACCGGACGGGCTTGCCTCGCCCGCTACGAGGCGGCGCTCGTGCGCGTCGTCGCCGCCAACCCCGGCCGCACCATCGCGGTCGGATCACACGGGGGCGTCATCGGCCACGTCCTCGCGGCGCGTCTGACGAATCTGCCGACCGAGTTCTGGCGCCGAATCCGCAACCCGCACCTCTTTGTCTTCGACGTGACCGACGGCTTTGCATGGCGCGGCGAACGCACGCTGAGCGGATCGACGATGTTCTGATCAACCGCGGCGCGTTCCCGACGTACGAAAATCCTTAAGATGACTGGTCCAGACTGCCGCCGGGAAACGGGTCCAGGACGCCAGTTGATGAGGGGCGACGGCATCAAACGGCCGCGCGAGGAAGCCGCCAGGCAGCGAGCCATCCGGTCCGTCGACCTCGACGCCGCCCGCCCGGCTTTCGAACGCATCGCCCGCACCGCCCAGCGCCTCGCCCGCACGCCCGTCGCCCACATCAGCCTGGCGGAAGTCGACCGCATGTGGATCGCGGGCGTCGCCGATCGTCCGGAAGGCTTCATTCCCCGCGAAGGGTCGGCTGTGAACTTCGTCATCGAGAGCGATGAGGTGATGTGGGTCGAGGACCTGCGGAAGGACCATCGCTTCGACGGTCATCCCCACGTCTACGGCGAACGCGCCTATCGCTTCTATGCCGCCGCCCCGATCGTCGTCGCCGACGGCGCGCGCATCGGCGTTCTCGCGGTCATCGACCGGACGCCGCATGCCTTCGATCCGCAACTGGCGGCCGCGCTGGAGGACCTGGCGGCGCTGGCCGCCCAGGAGTGGGACCGGAACCGGGCGATGCGGGCGCTGACTGCGACGGAAGCGCGCGCCCGAGCGACCAACTCTATCCTCGCCACGGTCATCGAGTCGGCGCCGGTGGCGCTGGTGATGACCGACCGAAAGCTGCGGATCATCGAGACGAGTCGGCGCTGGCGGATCGAGCGCGGCATGGCCGGCCGGGACGTTCGCGGCCTGCACCTCTACGATGTGTTCCCTTACGTGCGCGAGCGCTGGGGCCGGTATTTCGACCGCGCGCTGACCGGCGAGACCATCCGCTCGCCCAAGACCCGGTTGCGCGGGTTCGACGGCAGCGCGCCTTGGGCGAGGACGGAGATCACCGCCTGGCGCGGCCGCCGCGGCCGCATCGGCGGCCTCCTGATCATGACGCACGACATCTCGGACATGATCGAGGCGCTGGAGGCGTCGCGCCGTTCGGAGCAGTCGCTGAAGCTGGCGCTTGAGATCGGCGAGCTTTCGATGTGGGAGCTGGACCATCGCGACCAGCGGGTGAACAGCGCCGGCACGACGGTCGTCGAGGCGAGCGAGCGCGACTACGCCGGCATGGTGCAACACATCTGGGACGGCGTTCATCCCCACGATCGTCCGGCCGCCATGGAGGCCTGGGAGCGCTACGAGGCGGAGGGCGTCCCGTTCCGCGCCACCTTCAGGATCATGCAGCGCAACGGGCCTCACGTCTGGGTCCATGCCGCCACCGAGGTCGTGCGCGACGCCGAGGGCCATGTGGAGCGCACCGTCGGTGTTCTGCGCAACATCGACAAGCAGAAGCGCTCCGAGATGGCGCTCGCCAAGGCCAAGGAGGCCGCGGAAGCCGCCAACCGCGCCAAGAGCGAGTTTCTGGCCAACATGAGTCACGAGATCCGCACGCCGCTCAACGGCGTGATGGGTGTCGCCAGCGCGCTTGCCCGCACCGGTCTCGACGCCAACCAGCGCGAGATGGTCGGGCTGATCGAGACCTCGGCGCGGACGCTCGAGGCCCTGCTCTCCGATGTCCTCGACCTCGCCCGGGTGGAGTCGGGGCGTCTGGCGCTCGCCCACGAGCCCTTCGATCTGGCGCGTTGCATCG
This sequence comes from Caulobacteraceae bacterium, assembly GCA_035504785.1. GTDB lineage: Bacteria > Pseudomonadota > Alphaproteobacteria > Caulobacterales > Caulobacteraceae > Acaudatibacter. The sequence goes on along the minus strand of DATJRL010000137.1, from coordinate 538 downwards.
CCGACGCGGCGGAACTCTTCCAGCCCAGCGCCGAGGGCAAGGGCCTGGATCTGATCTTGGACATCGACCCAGGCGTCGACGGCGTCTATCTGGGCGACGCGGCCCGCGTGCGGCAGATATTGTCCAACCTACTCTCCAACGCGGTGAAGTTCACGTCGAAGGGTCACATCCGGATCGTCGGCGCGGCGCTCATGACGCCGGATGGGATCGAGGCCAGGATCTCGGTCAAGGACACCGGCATCGGCTTCGACGAAGAGACCAAGGCGCGGCTGTTCGGCCGCTTCGAGCAGGCCGACGGCTCGATCACCCGCCGCTACGGCGGCTCCGGCCTTGGGCTCGCGATCTCGCGCCAACTCGCCGACTTGATGGGCGGCGGCCTCGATGCGGCTTCGGCCCCCGGCGCGGGCGCGGCCTTTACTCTCACCCTGCCGCTCGTTCGCTCGGCGCGGGCGTCCGACATCGCGGCGGCGTCTGCGCCGCCGCGCGAAGCGGCCGTTGCGGTCGACCGCCCGCTGCGGGTGCTGCTGGCCGAGGACCA
>DATJRL010000136.1:0-7223 GCA_035504785.1 Caulobacteraceae bacterium | reverse complement strand
TGAGCCGCCAACCCAACAATTACGGACTTCACTACAATCTGGGAATCCTGCTCGAGGAACTCGGTCGCCCCGTCGAGGCGGAAGCAAGCTTCCGCGCGGCTCTCCATCAGCAACCAGCCTCTTTCGAGGCGATTGTCGGACTTGCCGTGGTGCTCCGCCATCTTGGCAGGGTGGCGGAGGCGGAGGCCTGCCTGGGCGAGGCGCTAAGCCTCCGGCCGAACGACGCGGAAGCTCACCTGAACCTGGCCTGCACGCTGCTGCTGGCCGGCCGGCTGGCCGAGGGCTGGGAGCATTTTGAATGGCGCTGGAAGACGAGGCTGTCGGCGCGCGCTCGCGATCCGTCGACGCTTTGGACAGGGGAACCGATCCGAGGCCGCACCATTCTGCTGCACGGGGAACAGGGGTTCGGCGATACGCTGCAATTCTGCCGCTACGCGCCACTGGTCGCGGCAAATGGCGCGACGGTGGTCCTGGAGGTCCCTCGCCCGCTGGTGCGCCTGATGTCGCGGCTCCCGGGCGTCGCCGAGGTCGTGGCTCATGGCGACCCGTCGCCGCCCTTCGAGCTGCATTGTCCGATGATGAGCCTGCCGCTTGTCACCGGTACGACCTTGGAGACGATTCCCGGGGCGTCCTATCTGGTGGCCGAGCCTATGCTCGCCGCGGAATGGCGGGAGCGTCTAGGGGCCCTCGCGGGTCTGAAGGTCGGCCTCGTTTGGGCCGGCGGGCGCCGGGAGGACCCAAACCTCGCCGCCCTCGACGCTCGCAGATCCATCACGCTGGAGATGTTGGCGCCGCTCCGCGCCGTGCGGGGCGCAAGCTTCGTTTCGCTACAGAAGGGCGACCCGGCGGCGCAGGCGGCGAGTCAGCCGCGCGGCGTGGCGCTGCACGATTTCACCGCGGAACTGGAGGACTTCGCCGACACCGCGGCGCTCATCGACGGGCTCGACCTGGTCATCAGCGTCGACACCTCGGTCGCCCACCTGGCCGGGGGCCTCGGCAAGCCGGTGTGGCTGCTGAACCGGTTCGACACCGACTGGCGTTGGCTGCTGAATCGCGACGACAGCCCGTGGTACCCGTCGCTTCGCCAGTTTCGCCAGCCAAGTCCCGGCGAATGGAACCCGGTCGTCGACGCCGTGCGGGACGCGCTGGAACGCCTGGTCGCCGGGGACCGAGATCAGCTGCGCGCCAGATCTTCGAGCCGATGAATCGCGGCGGCGCGACATCGATTACTGGAATCCGCGGGGCGGGTATCGCGTACCCGGGGTGAGCCTAATTCGAGAGCCTCGTCGGCGAGTCCGGAGGGGTTTATGCTCCTTTGCGAGCCAGACCGGCCGCGGCGAAGCCAAAGGTAGAACAGGATCGGACGATGCTGGATCACGTCGAGATCAAGGTCCGGGACGCCGAAGCGTCTCGCGCCTTTTATGATCCGGCCCTGTCCGCGCTCGGCTTGCAAGCGCTGGTGAGCGGACGCGGATTTGCGGGATATGGCGACACGCGGCCCTTCTTCTGGATCGGCCAATCCGGCGTCGCGCCGACGATCACGATGCACGTGGCCTTCGGTTGCGAGTCGCGGGCGGACGTGGAAGCCTTCTACCGGGCGGCCATCGCCGCGGGCGGCCGCGACAACGGGCCGCCCGGCATTCGCGCCCAATATCATCCGACTTACTTCGGAGCCTTCGTCCTCGACCCGGATGGCCACAACATCGAAGCCGTCTGCCACGCCCCGGAGTAGCCCTCGCCCGGGCGCCGCGGCTCACTGAGGGGCCCGGAGACGCAATACTCAACCGACGCCGGCGCGAGTCGTGGCGGTTCAGGGGGCGGGTGGATGAGGCAGGTTGTCCAGCGCGGAGGCGCGGTCGATCGGGCCTAACTCCGCCTTTGAGCTCGCTATCCGGACGTCGCGGTCCATCTCGTCATTGAGAGCTAGCGACCAGCGACTTATGCCCCAGCGTGCGACGCTCCCGAACAGGGTCCTCACCCGCGTGGCGCCAGGGCTGGCAATAACCAAGATATTTCCAAAGTATTCAGTTCTGCCGGCTTTAATGCTGAAGCCTGCTTTCGGAGTAAATTTCATCCGATAGACCAAGCTTCCGGGCGTCCAATTATCGAGCTCTAAACTGATCCAGTCGATTTCATACTCGCCTTCGGGGAGACCGACCACCTCGACCTTGGTCTGATGGTCGTCGTCGGCGGAGGGTATCATGTCCAAGCCCTGGACGCGGACCCTGCTCTGTTCGTCCAGGGGACCCGACAGGTCCTTATTGAACACCGGAGAGAATGGTCCCCACGAAATCGTACCGCCAGGTCCGCTCGCGTCCAACCGATGGAAGTGGACCTTTATGAACAGGGCGCCGTCGAGCTTGCCGGCCGTCAGCGAGAACACCAGGTGGCCGCCATCGCTGCCAGTATAGTCCTGGTAATCGTACCAGATGCGGGCCTCGGCGGGCGCCGCGGCCAGCGCAGTCAGCAGAGCCAGGACGCAAGCCAACGACTTCATTTCGCCGCGCCAAGCCTTGATCGCCTGCAACCCAAGCGGAAGCATGCGGGCAAGCTAGTTCGATGCGAGCTTCGTGCAAGAGGGTTTCAGAGCCCGGCGCGGCGAGGCCATGTTGGCAGGCGCCTCGCCGCCATGGCGGGGCTCGCACGAAACCTTTCGGGGCGCCGGCCGCGACGGGGAGAACGCGTCAGGCTTCGTCCTCGACGTCGGTGTCGGGGCGGTCGTGGCCTTCGACCACCTCTTCGTGCCAGCGGCCGCCGGTGTCTTCCCAGGTGATGCCGGCGTCCTGACCGGGAGCGCGTTGCTCCCGGGCGGCGCGATGGGCGGCCTGGCGGGCGCCGTCGTGGGTGCGGAAGGTCTCGGAGTAGACGCCGTCGACCCGATAAGCCCAGCCGCCGTCGTGCTCGACGATCTGATAGACGACCTTTGTCATTGCGCTCCCACCCCTCTTGCCGTTGGCGCGCGGTCTTAAGCCTTGCCGCCCGCCTTGGCGATGGCGGCCGTGAGGGCGTCGTAGTCCTCGCCGTGGATGATGGTGTCGCCGACGATGAAGCCGGGCGTCCCGTCGATCGCCAGCTTCTCGGCCAGCGTCTGCACGTCGTCCAGCTGGACCTTGTCCTTGGCGAGGGCCTCCGGCGCGTTCATCGCCGCCAGGTTGACACCCTTCTCGGCCGCGATGCGGTCGATGTCGGCGTCGGTCAGCGGGCGGGCGGCCATGAAGGCGGCGTAGAGGCCCAGGTAGTCCTTGCCCTGGGCTTTCGCGGCCAGCGCCGCGCGCGCGGCGTGCTCGGAGATGTCGCCGAAGATCGGCATTTCCTTGAACACGAAGCGGACCTCGGGGTGGTCCCTGATCAGGGAGACCACCTGCGGGGCGATGCTGATGCAGTGTGGGCACCGGTAGTCGTAAAACTCGGTGACGGTGACGGCGCCGTTGGGGTTGGCGACGAAGTCCCTGGGGTCGTGCTCCAGGGCCGCGCGGAGCGAGGGGAGGGCGGCCTTGGCCTTCAGATCGGCGGCGGCTTCCGCCTTGGCCTCGTCGGCGTCTTCCGTCTGCTGCATGTTGTCGAGCGCCGCGCGCAGCTCGTGCGGGTGCTTCATCAGGTAGTCTTTGACCCGGGCGTCGAAGGCGGTCTGGTCGCCGCTGGGAGGCTGACAGGCGGCCAGCGCCAGCGAGGCGAGGCCCGCCGCGAGGGCGGCGAGGGGCGTTTTGAGCGTCATTCCTGCTGGTTCATGGCTCTGAGGTCGTCGGCCGACGGGTTCGACGTCAGCACGATGTCGGTGGCGCGCTGCCACTCCGGCGTGCCCCGCTTCAGGAACTCGCGGGCGCGCATGGCGAAGCCGCGGGCGTCTTTCATCTGGCCGAGATGGAACTCCTGCTCGGCCGTCGCGAGGCGGGCCATGCCCTCGTCGCCCTTGGCGTCATAGGCTTCCGACAGGTACTGCCAGGCGATCGGGCTGTCCGGCTCGACCACCAGCGACCGGTTGAGGTTGATGATGGCGTCCGGGACCTTGGCGGGGAGGTTCTCCGCCAGCAGGTCCTGCGCGAGCAGCACGCGCAGCAACGGCGCGTCGGGCTTGAGATCCACCGCCTTGCGCAGCGCCGCTTCCCCTTCCTCGGCGCGGCTGACCTCCATCAGCGACTGGCCCTTGACCTCGTAGAGATAGGGATCGTCCGGCCGCTCGGCGATCAGGGCGTCGATCTCCTTCAGACCCTTGTCGGTGTCCAGTTCCTGGAAGTCGGCGATGGCCCGGGCGTAGCGCGCCGGGAACGACACGTCGGTGTCGGGATAGTCGACATAGGTCTGGAACGGACGCTGCGTGTAGGCCTTCAGCTTGGCCTTCATCAGCTCGTAGGCGGCGATGGATTCCGGCGAGTCGGGCGTATTCCAGTGCGGCTGCGCCTTGGCGCGCTCGGTGAGCAACGCCACCCGTTCGTCGGACAGCGGGTGGTCGACCCAGAACGGATACTTCTTGATGTCCGAGAAGTTCTCTTCGTACCTGAAATAGTTGAAGAAATCGACGATGCCCCTGCCGGAGTAGCCCGCCTTCTCCAGGTAGGTGATGGCCGCGGCGTCGGCGCGCGCCTCGTCGTCGCGCGAGAAGGCCAGGCCATTCAGTTCGCCGAAGTAGCTGCCGGAATAGATCAGCGCCGCGGCGGCGTCGGGCGCGCCGGCGATCGCCGCCAGGATGCCCAGTCCCAGGCCGAGGATCATGGGTCCGACCACGCCCCGGGTCGCTTCGCCCATTCGCGCGACGTCGCCCCGCGCCATGTGGCCCGTCTCGTGGGCGAGCACGCCCTCCAGTTCGTCCGGCGTCTTGGTCTTCAGGATGAGCCCGCTGAAGACGACCATGTTGTAGCCGGTGCCGGTCTCGGCGTTGAGCGTGTCGTTGTCGGCGACCACGTAGAGCTGCACGCGCTTGGGATCGAGGTTCGCCGCGGCGAACACCGGATCCATTTCCTTGTGCAGGATCTCTTCGATCTCGGTGTCCCGGACGATGTTCAGCCCGGGACCTTCGTCCTGGGCGTGGGCCACGGTGGCGGGCCCGGCAAGCAGGCTCGCCGTCGCCAGCGCGCCGACGCCACACCTCAACCAGCGAACGAGAGAACGAGTAGAGGGGCTCACATACCGTCTCCGGATTATAACGTGCGCGCGCCCCTCTGGACTCGATCCTAGCGGGTCATGCGCCGCGGCGCCACCAACCCCGTCGCGGAGTCGCTGGCGGCGCGAGAATCTCGTTGGGATCGGGGGCTTGCGGCGCCGGCGCGACGGTCTCGACGACGGGCGCCACCGACACGGCGGCCACCTCCGCCACCGGCGCCTCGACGCTGGCCGCCGGTTCGGGTTCCGGTTCGGGCTCCGGTTCAGCGGGCGGGACCAGGGTCGCGACCGGCGCCGCGCCCTCGAGCGCCACCGTCTCGGCTGGTGCGGGTTCGGCCCCGGCTCTGCCGCGACCGCGGCGACGCGCGCGCGCCGGCTTGTCGGTCGGCGCGGGCAGCTCCACCCAGACGTCGACGCCCGGATCGACCGCGCCGACCGCCTCCGGCGGCGAGGCCTCGATAGTCTCGGCGACCCTGGCGACGGCCGGCGTCGGCGCGTGGACGGGCTGGGGCGGAGGCGTGGCCGGCGTCTGCGCGGCGGGCCGAGGCTCGGGGACCTGCGCCATCGGCACGGGTCCGCGCCACTGGTAGGGATCGTCGCCCACGGGACGCGCCGGCCAGGACCAGGCGTAGATGTCGCCCGCGCGATCCTCCTCGCGCATCCGGCGTCCGCCGCGGCGACCGCGCCGCCGACGCCGACCGGCGCCGTCGAATTCCGAGGCGTCGTCCCGGGGCGCGCGCGGCGCTTGCGGCTGGGCGGTCGGGGCGGCGCGGGGCTCCTCGCCGCGGCGACCGCGCCGTCGCCGACGCCGCCCGCGCCGGCGGCCCTCGTCTTCCTCGTCGAGGGCGGGCGGCCGCGCGCCTTCTTCTTCTTCGTCCGCCTCCGCCTCGAGCAGCGCTTCTTCGTCCTCGTCGTCGAATTCCTCGTCGATGAGTTCGTCCTCGGCCTCGGCGGGGTCATATGGCTGCGCGACCGGGGCTTCGTAGGCGCCGGTGGGATGCGCTTGGCTGGAAATGCGGTCGATCTGATGCTCGGCCGCGGCCAAGGCTTCATCCAGCGCCACGTTGACCAGGAGACCGTGCGCCTGGCGCAGGCGCACCAGGTAGTCGCGCTTGGCGTTGAGAATGTAGAGGCCGACGTCCTTGGAGACGCGCAGCGTCACCTCGCCGCCGCCGCGCAGACCCTCCATCTCCACCGCCCGCAGCGCGGAGAGCGCGCTCGACTCGGTGGAACGCACGCGGCCGGCGCCCTGGCAGTGCGGGCAGACGTGGGTCGTACCCTCGAGGATGCCCGTGCGGCGGCGCTGTCGCGACAGTTCCATCAGGCCGAACGACGAGATCTTGCCCATCTGGATGCGGGCGCGATCGTCCTTGAGGCAGTCCTTGAGCCGCTTCTCGACCGCGCGGTTGTTCTTGGCCTCCTCCATGTCGATGAAGTCGATCACGACGAGGCCCGCGAGGTCGCGCAGGCGCAACTGGCGGCAGGCCTCCTCGGCCGCTTCCATGTTGGTTTTCAGCGCGGTCGCCTCGATGTTGCGCTCGCGGGTCGCCCGCCCCGAATTGACGTCGATGGCGACGAGCGCCTCGGTCTGGTTGATCACCAGATAGCCGCCGCTCTTCAGGGGCGCGACCGGCGAATAGATCTGCGAGAGATGGTCCTCGATGCGATGGCGCACGAACAGCGGCACCGGCTCGCGATAGGCCTGCACCTTCTTCGCCTGCGCCGGCATCAGCATGCGCATGAAGTCGCGGGCTTCCTTGTAGCCGCCCTCGCCCTCGACCCAGATGCCGTCGATGTCCTTGTCGTAAAGGTCGCGGATCGCGCGCTTCACCAGGTCCTCTTCCTCGTAGATGAGGGCCGGGGCGATGGAATGGAGCGTCTTCTCGCGAATCGCCTCCCAGGTGCGCTCCAGATAGTCGTAGTCGCGCTTGATCTCGGCCTTGGTGCGCTTGGCGCCGGCGGTGCGCACGATGAGGCCCATGCCCTTGGGCACGTCCAGGCTCTGCACCACGCCGCGGAGACGCTTGCGGTCGGTGGCCGAGGTGATCTTGCGCGAGATGCCGCCGCCGCGATCGGTGTTCGGCATGAGCACGCAATAGCGGCCGGCGAGCGAGAGGTAGGTGGTC
>DATJRL010000135.1:0-15939 GCA_035504785.1 Caulobacteraceae bacterium | reverse complement strand
CCAGGTGGGCAAGCTCTTCGCCACCCTCGGCCCGCGCTACAAGGCCCGCAACGGCGGCTACACCCGCGTGCTCAAGGCCGGCTTCCGCTACGGCGACAACGCCCCCATGGCGGTGATCGAGTTCGTCGATCGCGACCCGGCCGCCAAGGGGCTCGACTCCGGCCCCGCGCACGGCGGCGGCGAGGACTAACCTCTAGCGCGACCCTTCTCCCGCAACGGGCGAAATGCGACGAGGCCTGCGTCCGCCGCGGGTGTTTTCGCTTGACATGATAATTGCGAAAGTCGACAAATATTGTCGAACTGTAGCAGCGCTTAGGTCCGACCATGCCATCGCCCTTCACGCCCGTCGTGTTCTACCGCGATCCGCTCGCCGCCCTGAAATGGCTGGAGCGGACGTTCGGGTTCGAAACCAGCATGCTCGTCACCGACGACGGAGGTCGCGTCGGCCATGCGGAGATGTCGTTCGGCGACGGCCGGGTCGGCATTGGCGCCGAATGGGGCGCGGAGGAGCTGATCGGGCCGGCCCACATGCGCAGCCCCGCCTCGCTGGACGGGCAGGGCACCCAGTTCATCCGCGTGAGCCTGGAGTCGGGCATCGACGAACACTGCGCCAGGGCCGAGGCCGCCGGCGCGCGCATCACCCAGCGCCCCGCCGACCAGTTCTACGGCGCCCGCGTCTACCGCGCCCTCGACCTCGAGGGACACGTGTGGAACTTCGACCAGGACATCGCCGAGATCCCGATCGCCGAGATGGAGAAGGCGAGCGGCCTCACCATCAAGACCTCGCTCTAAGAGGAGGACAGGTCGTGGACGTTCCGCCCATCTCGCCCCTCATCTTCTACCGAGACGCCCGCGCGGCCCTCGACTTTCTGGAGCGCGCGTTCGGCTTCGAGACCCGCATGGTCGTCGACGACGGCCAGGGCGGCGTCATCCACTCCGAGAGCGTGTTCGAGGGGCATGTGGTGATGGTCAGCGGCCCGCCGCCGGCCCCCAAGTACGCCTCACCGCTCGACCTCGGCGGGCGCCGCACCGGCTCGATCCACGTCCAGCTCAAGGACGGCATCGACGCGCTCTGCGAGCGGGCCCGGGCGGCGGGCGCCACGATCGAGCGCGAGCCGGCCGACCAGCCCTATGGCGACCGCGTCTTCACCTGCTTCGATCCGGAGGGCCATGCCTGGTCGTTCGGACAGGAAGTCGAGGCCCTGAGCGCCGAGGAGATGGCGGCGGCGACCGGCCGCAAGATCGCCACGTCGCTGGACGCGCATTGATGCCGCTCTCGGCCAAGGCCGCGGAGGCGCGGCTGATCGCCTTCGCCGCGACGTTCCCAGGCGCCTGGGAAGACCATCCCTGGGACCACACGGTGATGAAGGTGGGCCAGAAGATCTTCGTGTTCTTCGGCGGCGCCGCCGCGCCGGACATGACGCTGTCCCTGACCGTCAAGCTGCCGATCTCCTACGAGATGGCCCTGACGCTGCCCTACATGAAGCCGTCCGGCCACGGCCTCTGGAAAGCCGGCTGGGCGCAACTCACGCAGCACGACGGCGACGACTTCGATTTCGCGACCATCGAGGCCTGGATCGTCCAGAGCTACCGGGCGGTGGCGCCGAAGAAGCTGGTCAAGCAATTCGACGCCGCGCCGGCGGGCGCGCCCGCGTGAGCGAAGCCGCCCGCGGCCTGCCGGGCGAGGAAATCGACCGCGTCCTCGCCGCGCTCGCCGATCCGCATCGCCGCAAGGTGGTCGACCTGCTGCGCCAGGGGCCGCGGCCGGCGGGCGACATCGCCAAGGCCATCGGCCTCGCGCCCCCGGCCACGAGCCGGCACCTGCGAACCCTGCGTCTGTCCGGCCTGGTCGAGGAGCACCATCCTGACTTCGATATGCGCGTGCGGGTCTATTCGCTCCGCGCGGGGGCAATGAGCGAATTGAAGGCGTGGCTGGAGGAAACCGAGCAGATGTGGGCCGACCAGCTGACCGCCTTCAAGGCGCACCTGGAGCGCCAGTAGTGCCGGGCGCCAAGGTGATGGTGGCGCTGCGCGTGCGGGCGAGTCCGGATCGGGCGTTCGAGGCCTTCACCCGCGAGATCGCGGCTTGGTGGCGGCCGAACCCACTCTTCGCTTTCACGCCGCGCGATCCGGGCCAACTGGCGTTCGAGCCAGGCGCTGGCGGGCGGCTCATCGAGACGCTGCCGGGCGGCAAGGTGTTCGAGATCGGCCGCATCCGCGCCTGGGAGCCGCCCAAGCGGCTGGTGTTCGGCTGGCGCCAGGCGACGTTTACGCCGGATCAGGACACCGAGGTCGAGGTCCGCTTCGAACCGGTGGGCGAGGAGACGCGGGTCACCGTCGAGCACGTCGGCTGGGATGCGATCCCCCAGGCGCACCCGGCGCGCCACGGCCTCCCGCTGCCGCTGTTCCTGACGCGACATGGGGAGTGGTGGCGGGTGTTGCTCGCGGCCTACAAGGGCGATGTGGAGGAGCGACTTGGAGGGTAGGGCGCCATGAACACCGCGGCGCAGGACGCGCTGGCCGTCGCGGTCGAGCCCGCCGAGCCGCGTGGGCGCCAGGCTGCGTTCGGCTTCATCTACGCCGCCTCGGTGATGAACGCTCTGTCGTTCGGGCTGATGATCCCGGTGCTGCCGGGCCTGATCCGCTCGTTCTTCGGCGCCACCGCCAATATCGCAACGACCGCCGCCGCGGCCGACTGGCAGTTCGTGTTCACCCTGGTGTGGGGCGGGATGCAGTTCTTTTCCGGGCCGGTGCTGGGGATGATGTCCGACCGCTTCGGTCGCCGACCGGTGCTGCTGATCTCGATCCTCGGCCTCTCGATCGATTTCCTGGTGATGACCTTCGCGCCGACGCTGGCGTGGCTGCTGCTCGGCCGGGTGATCAACGGCGCGACCGCCGCGACCTTCTCCACCGCCAACGCTTACGTGGCCGACATCTCCACCCCCAAGAATCGCGCTCGCTACTTCGGCTGGATGAGTTCGGCGTTCAGCGTCGGCTTCCTGATCGGTCCGGCGGCCGGCGGCTTCCTCTCGACCGTCCCGATCCATATCGGCGCCTTCCATCTCGACGGGCTGCGCACGCCGTTCCTGGTGGCGGCGCTGCTTTGCGCCGTCAACTGGGTCTACGGCCTTGTCGTGCTGCCGGAGTCGCTGCCGCCGGAGCGGCGCATCCCGGCGTTCCAGTGGCGGCGCGCCAACCCCGTGGGCGCGCTCTCTTTGCTCAGGTCGCACCGCGACCTGCTGCCGCTCGCCACCATCAACTTCCTCAACCAGGTGGCCCAGCAGGTTCTGCCCGGTATCTTCGTGCTCTACACCCAGCTCCGCTACGGCTGGTCGCTCGGGTTCCTGGGCGTGACCTTCCTGTTCACCGGGGTGCTCGGCATCCTGGTGCAGGCGTTCGTGGTTGGTCCGGTCGTACGCCGGATCGGCGAGCGTGGCGCGGTGCTGGTCGGCGCGGCCTCGGGGATGATCGCATTCGTGGTCTACGCCTTCGCCTCCAACCAGTGGATCTACTTCGTCGGCATGCCGATCTTCGCGCTGATGGGGCTGATGATGCCGGGGCTGCAGGGACTGATGACCCAGCACGTCGCCGCGACCGAGCAGGGACGGCTGCAGGGCGCCGCCCAGTCCACCAGCGGCATCGCCTCGGTCATCGGCCCGATCTTCCCGCTGACCTTCGCGCTGGCGCTGCGCAACACGCCCGCGTTGCCGGGCCTGCCGATCCTCATCGCGGCGGCGCTCCTCGCCGTGGCCATGGTGCTCAGCTTCCGCTTCGCGCGGCGCGCGGCCGCCATCCCGAAGGATACGACGATTTAACCCCGCGGGTCGTTCAGGCCGGCCGCGGACGATGCTATGAGCCGCCGGCGGCGGTCGAACGGACCCAAAGGGAGGCGCGTCGTGAGCGAAACGACGCCCGCGCGATCTCCCGCCTTCGGACGCGGCCGACCGGCCGCGCTCGGCTTCATCTACGCCGCGATCATGATGAACACGCTCTCGATGGGCGTCATCGTGCCGGTGTTCCCGAACCTGGTGAAGAGCCTGACCGGACAGGGCGACGCCGGGGCGGCGCAGATCATGGGGGTCTTCGGGGCGGTGTGGGCGCTGATGCAGCTCACCTTCGCGCCGATCTTCGGCAACCTCTCCGACCGGTTCGGCCGGCGCCCGGTGCTGCTCGTCTCGATGTTCGGCCTGGCGTTCGACTACATGATCATGGCGCTGGCGCCCAACATCGCCTGGCTGTTCATCGGCCGGGTGATCTCGGGGATCACCGCCTCGAGCGGCTCGGCGGCCGGCGCCTATGTGGCCGACGTCTCGACCCCGGAGACCCGCGCCCGCAACTTCGGGCGCTTCCAGGCCGCGGCCAACGCCGGCGTCCTCATGGGACCGGCGCTGGGCGGCTTCGTCGGCGTCCTGGATCCCCGCGCCCCTTTTTGGATCGCCTCAGGTCTGGCCTTCGCCAACGGGCTCTACGGCCTCTTCATCGTTCCGGAGTCGCTGTCGCACGACCGCCGGATGCCGTTCCACTGGAAGCGCGCAAACCCGGTGGGCGCGGTGGCCCTGCTGCTGAGCAAGAAAGGGTTGCTCGGCATGGCGGCGATCATCTTCGTCGCCCAGTTCGCCGGATCGTCGTTCAACAGCGTCTTCCAGTTCTACACCCACTATCGCTACGGCTTCGGTCCGCCTCAGATCGCCATCCTGCTCATGGTGCTGAGCGGCAGCGGCATCGTCACCCAGAGTTTCGTCGCCGGCTGGGCGGCGGAGCGGTTGGGCGAGCGCGGGGCCGTGATCCTGGGCATGAGCCTCAACGTCGCCGGGTTCGCCTGCCTCGGCCTCGCGCCGGTGGCAACGCTGTTCTGGCCCTCGCTCGGCTTCATCATCCTGGCCGGCGTCGCCTTCCCCAACCTGATGTCGCTGCTTTCCAAGCGCGTCGAGGTGGATCAGCAAGGCCAGCTGCAGGGCGCGCTGGCGATCTTGTTCGGCCTCGGCCAGCTCGTCGGACCCATCGCCTTCACCAACGTCTTCGCCTGGTCGGTGCGTCAGCACGGCGCCTGGCACATCCCCGGCCTCGCCATGCTGATGGGCGCCGCCCTGCTGGTCGTGAGCGTGTTCCTCGCACTGGTTTACGCCCGTCCCTCCGAGCATCCGCTGTCCTCGCTGGCGCCGAACAGCGCGTGAGGTCATCTTTGGCGCCCGGAACGCTGCCCGCCGTCTCAGGAACACCCCACCTAACCTCGCGTTGATCAACCGCCCATGAAGACCCTGTCCAAGACCTTCCTCTTCGCCCTCTGCCTCGTGCTCAGCGCCAGCCAGGGCGCCTGCGGACGCGCGCAGCCCGTCAACCTGCCGGCGCCGGACCGTCGCGAAACCCCCGCCGACGCCGCCGAGATGCGCCTCTCCTTCGCGCCGGTGGTGCGCAAGGCCGCGCCGGCCGTGGTCAACGTCTACTCGCGCCGCATGGTGCGCACCCAGGTCGACCCCTTCTGGAGCCTGTTCATGGGCGGCGCGGGCATCCCGCAGGAGCGTGTGGCCCAGTCCCTGGGCTCCGGCTCGATCGTGCGGTCCGACGGGATCATTCTGACCAACCACCACGTCATCGAGGGCGCGCAGGAGATCGTCGTGGTGACCCAGGACCGGCGCGAATGGCCCGCGAAGGTGCTGCTCGACGATCCGCGCGCGGACCTGGCGGTGCTGAAGATCGATCCGGGCGCCGAGAAGCTGCCGACCATCGCCATCGACGCCAGCGACGACGTGCAGGTGGGCGACCTGGTGCTGGCGATCGGCAATCCCTTCGGCGTCGGCCAGACCGTCACCAACGGCATCGTCTCGGCTTTGGCGCGGACCGGCGGCTCCGGCGCCATCGCCTCGTACATCCAGACCGACGCGGCGATAAACCCGGGCAACTCCGGCGGCCCGCTGGTGGACATGAACGGCGACCTGATCGGGGTGGACACCGCCATCGTCAGCCCGGCCGGCCAATCGTCCGGCGTCGGCTTCGCCATACCGGCGGCGCTGGCCAAGCAGGTGGTGACCACCGCGCTCGGCGGCGCCCACGAGGTGGTGCGTCCCTGGCTCGGTCTGAAGGGTCAGTCGCTGAGCGGCGATATGGCCAAGAGCCTCGGCCTCGCCGCGCCCGAGGGCGTGTTGGCCGCCGAGGTCTGGCCAAACGGACCGTCGGCCCGCGCCGGCGTGGCGCGCGGCGACGTGATCCTCTCGATCGACGGCCAGGCGGTGAACGATCCCGGCGACCTCAACTACCGCGTCGCCACCCTGGCGCCGGGCGCCACCGTGAACCTGGTGGTGCACAAGCCGGGCGGCGAGGATCGCACGCTCGCGGTCCGTCTCGAGGCGCCGCCGGACCAGCCGGCCAAGGACGAGCAGACGATCCAGGGCCGCAATCCCCTGAACGGCGCCACGGTGATCAACCTCTCGCCCGCCGCGGCCACCGCGCTCGGTCTCGACCCGTTCGCGGGGCAGGGCGTGCTGGTGACCAGCGTGCAGGGCGGCTACGCGGCCAACCTCGGCCTGCAACCCGGCGACTTCATCCGCCAGGTCAACGGGGTGCAGATCGCCACCGTCGGCCAGCTGACGGGCCTCCTCGCCACGCCGGCGAGCGGCTGGACCCTCGTCATCGAACGCAACGGCCAAACCATCACCGCCCGGGTGCAGATCTGAGCTTGCCTTCACCCGCCGCGCGGCCAGGGGCCGCTGGGCACCGCCTCAGTTTGAAATGAGGCCGTGCCGGCCGCTGTTGAAAAATCAACCAGATTGTGCGAATCTGGTCAGGATGACCAGAAAAGATTCACCTAGGGGGCGCTGGCCCTTGCAGGACGCCAAGGCGCGGTTCAGCGAACTCGTGCGCCTGGTGCACAGCGAAGGACCGCAACACGTGACGGTTCATGGCCGAGACGAGGTCGTGGTGGTCGCGGCCGAGGAGTTCAGCCGCTTGAAGGGAGACGCGACGGGCGCGCTTCTGGTCGAGGCGTTGCAGTCTTCGCCCCTCCGCGACCTCGAGATCGAACCCGGGCGGGGTCCGATGCCAGTTCGCGATGTCGGCCTGTGACCGACTGGCTGCTGGACACCAACATTCTTTCCGAGCTGCGCCGCCCACGCCCTGAACCCAGGGTCGTCCAGTTTGTAGCTAGCCAGCCGCTCGAGCGGCTCTACGTGAGCGACGTTACCTTCGCCGAGATCCGCTTCGGGATCGAACTGGTGGAGGACGCACCCCGGCGGTCCGAGTTGCAGGATTGGCTGACCCACAGGCTTCGGCCGATGTTCGCGCAGCGCACGCTGCCGATCAGCGAGGACGTCATGCTCAGATGGCGCCTGCTGGTCGAGGCCGGCCGAAAATCGGGTCGCACCTTCTCTCAGCCCGATCTCATCATCGCCGCGACGGCGCTCCACCATGGCCTCACCATCGTGACGCGCGACCGGATCGACTACGACCGGGCCGGCGCGCCTGTCTTTCAGCCCTGGACCGATCCGCCGCCCTAGGTCAGCCTTTCTTGGAACTTCCCACCGACCAGGTGTGGCCGAAGGGGTCGCGGAGGTGGCCGTAGCGGTCGCCCCAGAACATGTCGGCGATGGGCATGACGATCTCGGCGCCCGCAACGGCGGCGCGGTGGGCCCAGGCGTCGGCGTCGTCGACCTGCAGGTGCAGCACGACGCCGGCCGGCGGCGGGCTCTCGGCGCCGCCGCGCATGTCCGGAAAGTCGTCTGACAGCATCACCACCGCGCCGTTGATCTCGACGCGGGCGTGCAGCAGGCGCTTGCCGTCCTGGGCGAGGTTCCGGAACAGCTCCCTGCCGCCGAACGCCCTGGCGTAGAACGCCAGCGCCTCCTCGGCGCGGCCGCCGCGGATGGTGAGGTAGGGCGTTAGGCCGAGCGGGGTTGGCGGAGGCAGATCGGGCATGCTGACAGTCCTGTCGTGGGCGATGATGCTCTTGCCGGCGAACTTGGCTACCCTGGCGCCATGAGCGACCTATTCCAAGCCGCCGGGCTGGAGCCGGAGGCGCCGCGGCCTCTGGCCGACCGGCTGCGGCCGCAGAGCCTCGACGAGGTGGTCGGGCAGGATCACCTGCTGGGTCCGCGGGGTCCGATCCGGCGCATGGCCGAGGCGCGGCGGCTGTCGTCCATGGTGCTCTGGGGGCCGCCGGGGACCGGCAAGACCACCATCGCCAGGCTGCTGGCCAAGGCGGCCGGCTACGAATTCCAGCAGCTGTCGGCGGTGTTCTCCGGCGTCGCGGACCTGAAGAAAGCCTTCGAGACCGCGCGCGGGCGGCGCCTGGCCGGGCAGGCGACGCTGCTGTTCGTCGACGAGATCCACCGCTTCAACCGCGCCCAGCAGGACGGCTTCCTGCCGTTCGTGGAGGAGGGGGTGGTGACGCTGGTGGGGGCGACCACCGAGAACCCGTCGTTCGAACTCAACGGCGCGCTGCTGTCGCGCTGCCAGGTGTTCGTCCTGCGTCGTCTCGACGAGCCGGCGATGGAGGCGTTGCTGGTCAAGGCCGAGGCGTTCGAAGGCCGCGCGCTGCCGCTGACTCCCGAAGCCAAGGCGGCGATGATCGCCATGGCAGACGGCGACGGCCGCTACGTGCTGACCCTGGCCGAGATGCTCTACAATATCGCCGCGCCGGCGCCGCTGAGCCCGCAGGAGATGGCGAGCGTGCTGCAGAAGCGGAGCCCGGCTTATGACAAGGACCGAGAAGAGCACTACAACCTCATATCGGCGCTGCATAAATCCGTCCGTGGCTCAGACCCGGACGCGGCGCTCTACTGGCTGGCGCGGATGCTGGCCGGCGGCGAGGATCCGCTGTTCATCGCCCGCCGGCTGGTGCGCATGGCCAGCGAGGACATCGGCGAGGCCGACCCGCTGTCGCTGCTGCTCACCGTGGCGGCGAAGGACGCCTACGATTTCCTGGGCAGTCCCGAGGGCGAGCTGGCGCTGGCGCAGGCCTGCGTGCACATGGCCGCGGCGCCGAAATCCAACGCCGTCTACACGGCGTTCGGCGGCGCCTCGCGCCTCGCCCGCGAGACTGGCTCGGTGATGCCCCCTTCGCACATCCTCAACGCCCCGACCCGGCTGATGAAGGACCTCGGCTACGGCAAGGACTACGCCTACGACCCCAACACCGAGGAGGGCTTCTCCGGCCAGAACTATTTCCCGGAAGGCGTTGAACGGCGGGTGTTCTACGCGCCGAAGGGCGAGGGCGCCGAGGCGCGCGTGAAGGAGCGCCTGGAGCGCTGGGCCGCGCTGCGGGCGAGGAAAGGATGAGCCCTCCGCGCGACACGGCATCCGACCGCCCGCCACGATCTCCGACAAGGGGTCTGTTGCGCGAACTCCCCTCCCCCTTGCGGGGAGGGGTCGGGGGTGGGGGTGCAGGCGCTCCCCCTCCAATTGGCCGCGCCAGATTTCCCAGCCAGATCAACAACAACCGAGCTGACACCCCCATCCCCAACCCTTCCCCGCAACAGGGAAGGGAGCCGTTCAGCGCGTCCCGGGGAGAAGGGGAGTGAAGCCGCTGACACCCCACGACAGCGCCTTCATCCGCTCACGGGTCATCTGCGAGGACGAGGCGTTGATCGCCTTCGACAAGCCGGCGGGGCTTTCCAGCCAGGGCGGGCGGATCAAGGCGGCGACGCTGGACGATCTGCTGACCGCGTTCGAGCGCTCCAACGGCAAGCGCCCGCGCCTCGTCCACCGCCTCGACCGCGACACCTCGGGCGTGATCCTGGCGGCCAAGACCAAGCCCGCCGCCGCCTTCCTGGGCAAGGCGCTGATGGGCCGCAAGGTGAAGAAGATCTACCTGGCGATCGTCGCGCCTGGCGCGCCCGGCCCGCGCGAGGGCCGCATCGAGACGCCGCTGCGGCGGGTGTCGATCGGGCGCGACGTCCACATGGAAGTCTGCGCGCCCGACCACCCGGACGCCGAGGCCGCCTCCACCGGCTACCGCACCCTGGCGGCCGCGGACGAGGCGGCGCTGGTCGAGCTGCGGCCCCGCACCGGGCGGATGCACCAGCTGCGCGTTCATCTGGCCAGTATCGGGCGGCCGATCGCCGGCGACGCGCGCTACGGCGGGGCGCTGACGCTGGGCGGCGACGCCGTCCCGCGGCTGATGCTGCACGCCGCCGCGATCCAGTTTCCGCACCCTTCGGGGGGCGAGCGCCGGATCGAGGCGCCGATCCCAGGCGACATGGCGGCGGTGCTGGCGCGGCTGGGGCTGGCGCTCCCGGCCGGGCGGGCCAAAGCGGCCGCCTGATGGTCGAGGTCCGCACGCTCACCGTGGGGACCGCCGAGGACGGCGTCCGCCTGGACCGGTGGTTCCGTCGCCGCTGGCCGCACCTGACCCAGGTGCAGATCCACAAGCTCGCCCGCAGCGGCCAGATCCGCGTCGACGGCTCGCGCGCCAAGGCCGACACGCGGCTGGCCGCCGGCGCGCAGGTGCGAGTCCCGCCGCTCCCTGACGCGCCGCCCAAGGCTGGCGACGGACTCTCCAGCCAGGACCGGGCCTTCGTGCTCGGTCTGGTGCTCTACGAGGACGACGAGGTGCTGGCGCTGAACAAGCCGGCGGGCCTGGCCGTCCAGGGCGGGACCAAGACCAGCCGCCACATCGACCGCCTGCTGGCCGCGTGGGGCGAGGGCGAGAACCGGCCGCGGCTCGTGCACCGGCTCGACCGCGACACCTCCGGCGTGCTGGTGCTGGCGCGCAACGCCGCCGCCGCCGCGCGGCTCGCCGGCGCCTTCGCCCGCCGCCGCACCGCCAAGACCTATTGGGCGATCGTAGCCGGCCAGCCCAAGCCGGGCGAGGGGATCATCGAGCTGCCGCTGGCCAAGCGCGGCTTCGGCGATCGCGAGATGGTGGCGCCGGCCGACCCGAAGGACCCCCTGGCCGAGCCGGCGGAGACCGAGTTCGTCACCATCTCCCGCGCCGGCGGCCGCGCGACCTGGCTGGCGCTCAGGCCCGTCACCGGGCGCACGCACCAGCTGCGCGCCCACATGCTGGCGCTCGGCCACCCAATCCTCGGCGATCCCAAGTACAAGACCGACGCCTCCGCCGAGCTCTCCGGCCCGCTGAAGCTGCAGCTGCACGCCCGCCGCATCGTGCTGCCGCATCCCTCCGGCGGCGACCTGGTGCTGGAGGCGCCGCTCAGCCCGGAGATGCGGGCCGGGTTCGAGCGATTCGGCTTCGATGAGCACGAGGCGCCCGAGGAGCCCTTCCGTCCACGCCGCCGGCGTCGGGATTGAGCATGGCGACCGCGGCCGTGGGCGAGGGCATGGCCGAAGTCGTCGACCAGCTTTGTCGCGCCGCAGGGCTGCCTCCGCCGACATCCGTTCAGTCGATGAGCCACGGCATGTCCGGCGATCTGGTGCTGCGTCTGGAGGGACCGCGGCCGTTCTTCGCTAAGATCGGCGATCCGGCGCGCCGCATCAGCGTCGACGAGTTGACCCGCGAGGTGGGCATGCTTCGCTGGCTGGACGGTCGGGCGGGCGGCGCGCGGGTGATCTGGTCCGGCGACGTCGCGGGACGGCCGGCCATGCTCACCGAGGCGATCGCCGGCGTCGCCCTGCACGATCTCGCGCCCGACCGGGCCGAGGCGGGCGCGGTCGCGGCGCTCGCAGCCCTCGCCGCACTGCACGCGCTGCCGATCGCGGACTGCCCGTTCGATGCGCGGCTGGATGTCAGGCTCGCCGAGGCGGCGCGGCGCGTGGCGGCGGGCGAGGTCGATGTCGCCAACCTCGCGCCGCACAACGCCGGTCGCGATCTGGCCGATGTCTGGCGCGCGTTTCTAGACAGGCGGCCTCCGAGCGAGGACCTGGCAGTCACCCACGGCGACGCCTGCTGGCCGAACCTGATCTGGCGGCCCGACGGCGGCGTCGGCCTCATCGACCTCGGCCGCGCCGGCGTCGCCGACCGCTGCCAGGACCTTGCGCTCTTCATCCGCTCCGCCCGCCACAACGTCCCCGACCTGCCGATCGAGACCATCGTCGCCGCCCACTACCCGACGCCCCTGGACGCGGAGAAACTCGAGTTCTATCGGGAGCTTGACGAGTTTTTCTGAGTTCGCTTGCTAGAGAAGTCGCTGGCATGGGTGGCCGGGACAGCCCGGCCATGACGTTCTGTTGGTGGAGCGCGCTGCGGGGAACACTTCGCCAAATTCATGTCCACGTCATGGCCGGGCTTGTCCCGGCCACCCATGGCGACGCCTTCAAAAGAAGCCTGGATAGAGGTCGCCCCAGTGCGGGTTGTCTCGCTCGATCAGGTTGATCTTCCAGTCGCGCCGGTACTTCTTGAGCGCCTTCTCTCGGTGAATGGCCTCCGAGATGCTCTCCCAGGCCTCGAACCAGACGAGCCGCTTGAGCCCATATCGCTTTGTGAACCCCTCGGTGCTGCCGGCCCGATGCTGGGCGACCCGGTTGAGGAGATCGCTGGTCACGCCGATGTAGAGCGTCCCCTGCTTGTGGTCGCTCATCATATAAACAGCGATGAATGCGTCTTTGCCTGGCGTGACCAACAATCACCCGCATGGGTGGCCGGGACAAGCCCGGCCATGACGCTTTCGAGGTACGCAGTGAGCAGCCGGCTTCGCTCACTCAGTCATGGCTTGTCCCTCACGTCATGGCCGGGCTTGTCCCGGCCACCCATGGCGACGCCTTCAGGAGAGGGCGGGATAGCCCGGCGGGCCTCTACGCCGTGCCCACGGTCGGCATGAGGGCCAGCGCCTGTTTCTCCAGGTCGCCGGCGCCGTCGGTGAGGATCTTGGCCTGGCCGATCAGCATCTCGCGCATCCGTCCCGGCGGCAGCTGTTCGGCGCGCGCCGTCAGCTTGCGGGCCTGGTCGCGGATCGCCTGGGCTCGGGCGCGGATCTCGGCGGCGCGTTGTCGATCGTCCATGCCGCGAGATTACAGCACGATCGTTGCCGTGGTGCGACGGCGGCGTCTCGAACGACCTAAGCGATGATCCCGCCGGCTGGCGCCACGTCGGCGCTGCCGGGGAAGATGGCGGTGTCGAGGGCGCGGCGGTCGACGCCGAACTGGTCGACCAGGAGGCCCTTGAACACGCCGCGCATGTCGATGGTCGGGTAGGTGTCGCGGTTCTCGAACAGCTTGCCCTGCGCCAGGGTCGGCCAGTCGCCCACGATGCCTCCGCGCTTCAGCGCGCCGCCGAGCAGCAGCGCGGTCGAAGCGGTGCCGTGGTCGGTGCCGGCGGTGCCGTTGACGTGGGCGGTGCGGCCGAACTCGGTGACCACGATCATCGCGGTGTCCTTCCACGCCGGCCCCATGCCATCCGAAATTCCATCCAGCGCCGCGTCGAGATAGGCGAGGCGGTTGGCGAGTTGGCCCTGGCTCGAGCCCTGGTTGGCGTGGGTGTCGAAGCCGTCGATGGAGACCGCCGCCACCTGCGGGCCGCCGTCCTGGATCATGAACCCGGCCAGCGTCGCGCCGAGATTGCGCGCGACGCCGAGGCCCTGGCGCTGCGCCGCGGCGAGCGCCGCCCCACCGCCGTTGGCCTGGCCCGCCATCGCCGGCATGTCCGGGCCGCCGGAAGCCATCGTCGCCGGGGTCATCGCGGCGGGGGTCATCGTCGCGGCGGGCGCGGCCATGGCGTCGGCCTGGCTGAGCGCGGACTTGGCGTCGGCGGTGGCGACCTTGGCCATCGCCTCGGTGGAGAGGCCGCTGGCGAGGGCGCGGCTGAGTTGCGGGTCGTGGGCGTAAAGGTCGGCGAGGATCGAGGGCAGGCGCGGATCGCGCCCGACGCCCGGTCCGGGCGACCAGGAAGCGGCTTCGACGCCGCCGCGCAGGATCAGCGGCGCGGTGGGGCCGACCGAGATCGCCTTGACCTTGCCAGGCCCCATCGCCGCCAGCGCCCGGTTCAACCAGCCGGAGTCGGTGCCGTAAGCGGCGGTCGCGCCGTTCTCCAGCACGTCCTGCGCCTCGAAGTGGGAGCGGGCGCGGTCGGTGGTGGCGATGGCCGGGGCGATGCGCGCCTCGCCCTTCAGCGCCAGGCGGTGCACGGCGGCGAGGGAGGGGTGCAGGCCGAAGGTGTCGTCCAGCTTCAGCGCCCCGCCGGGCTTGTCGAAACCGGGGATGGCGATCGCGCCGCGCAGCCCCGCATAGTTGGAGTCGCCCACCGGCGGCGAGACGGAGAGCCCGTCCATGCCGCCCCGGCAGATCACCACGATCAGCTTGCGCCGCGCGAGCGCCCCGTCGACAGCCGCGAAGGCCTTGTGCCCGACGAACTCGATGGCGAGGCCGAAGCCGAGCGCGGAGGCGAGGGCGCGACGGCGCGAGAGGGCCAGGAAGGAAGCGTCGGTCATCGGCGTTGGAACTCCGGACTCATCAGCAGGATCGCCAGGCCCTCCTCGCGGGTCTCGGCCCGCTGGATGGTTTTGGCGACGAGGGGGGTGAGGCGCGCGCCGAGGGCGTCGACGGCCAGTTGGTAGGGGTCGCGTCCGTTCAGCGCCTGCGCGGCCAGGGTCTCCGACCAGGCCATGCGCTTGACGATCGCGTCCGGCGCGCACCAGGTGGCGGCGTCCTCCGGCCAGCCCTTGGGCGAGGGGGCGCTGAACGGCTTCTCGCCCATGGCGTTCAGCATCGGCCCGATCTGCGGCAGGGCGTCCGGCGTGAACCCGGCGGCGCGCCACGACGAGATCATGAACTCGTACGGCGTCTTGAACTTCTGGGCCTCCGGGTTCCAGGACTCGTGGGCGAGGACCAGGGTCTTGGCCACCTGGGCGAGATCGCCGTTCGTGCCGTTGTAGGTGCGCTCCAGCTGGCTCACCAAGGTTGGCGGCGGATCGTCGGCGACGAAGTGGCGGGCCAGCTTGACGGCGATGTGGTGCGCCGTGTGGGGGCTGGCGGCGAGGTCGTGCAGCACCGCGCGCGCCTGCATCACCCCGGGCTGGCTGTAGCGCTTGCCCATGATGGTGCGGGTCCCGGGCTCGTGCGCGTTGGGCCGGAAGAGGAACTTGCCGGCGACGTCCTCGGGTTCGCGCAGGCCGCCGATGCTCCAGCCGGTCAAGGCGCGGGCGAACTCGGTGACGTCGGCTTGCGTGTAGCCGGCGCCCAGGCCCACGGTGTGCAGCTCCATGATCTCGCGGGCGAGGTTCTCGTTGAGGCCGGCCTTCTTGCCGCTGCGGCCGAGATACATCGCGGCCATGGTGTCCGGCCCGATCGATTGCGCCTGGTCGAGGTAGAGCAGCATCGCGGGGTGGCTGGAGGAGGCGACCAGCATGTCCTCGAAGCGGCCGAACGCGTGCGGGCGGATGGCTTCCTGCTCGAAGGGGCCGATCAGGGTGGCGATCTGGCCCTTGGTCGCCGAGACCGTGAAGTGGTTGGCCCAGAACAGCGCCCAGCGCTCGCGAAAGCCCGCGTCGGTGGTCGCGCCCAGCCGCGCCCGGGCGAGGAAGTCGGCGCCGGCGTCGTCGCGGATGATCTTGATGGCGGCCTTCACCGGGTCGAAGTCGGCCTTGCCCTGGCCGTCGAGCTTCGCCTGCTGCCGCTCGCGCTGGTACTCGCGGAACTCCAGGAACCGCTGGGCGGAGGAGGGGGCGCCGGGCTGCGGCTGGTCGGCGCCGAGAACCGGGCGGATCTGGGCCGTGAGCCAGGCGGGCGGATCGTCGCGGGCCGTGAGGATTTCGCCGGGCTTGGCGCCCAGTCCGAAGCGGGTGACGGCGATGGCGGCCGCGAGATCGGGGTCGAGGGCCAAGGCGGGGACCTCCTTGCCAGGGGCGGCGGATTTTGCTGCTTGCACGGCCGAGCGCCGCCTATCCGTCGCTGTGTCACGTTTGTAGACGCCGAAGCTGAACGCCGCATGACCGCCGCCGATCCCTCCAGCCGCCTGAAGCGCTTCTACGCCAAGGTCGCCGTGGAGCCGGTCGAGGGCGGTTTCGCGGTGACTCTGGACGGGCGCGCCCCGCGCTCGCCCGAGGGGCGCCGGCTGGC
>DATJRL010000134.1:0-2284 GCA_035504785.1 Caulobacteraceae bacterium | reverse complement strand
GGCGGCGCTGCTGCTGGCCTCGGAGGCGGCGGTGGCCAAATACGACCTCACGCCGCTCGCCCGCATCGAGGCCGGCGCCTCCGGCGGCGTCGCGCCACGGGTGATGGGCGTGGGCCCGGTGCCGGCGGTGGAGAAGCTCTGCGCGCGGCTCGGCGTCACCCCGCGCGATTTCGACGTCGTCGACCTCAACGAGGCCTTCGCCGCCCAGGCGCTGGCCTGCACCCGCGCCTGGGGCCTCGCCGACGACGCCGAGCACTTGAACCCGCACGGAGGCGCCATCGCGCTGGGGCACCCGCTGGGCATGTCCGGCGCGCGCCTGGCGCTGACCGCGGCGCGGGCGATGAAGGCGCGCGGCGCCGCGCGCGGCCTCGCCACCATGTGCGTCGGCGTCGGCCAGGGCTCGGCGTTGGCGCTGGCGAAGCCGTAGAGACCGCGGCCAATCGGCCCCGACCGCGCCACCCGTCCGCCGCTTGTCAGCGGAAAATATCGCATAAGTAGTCCTTGCCAAGCAGCGCGGATAGGTTACATAGAACGAAGAGGGAACGATGGGGAGCGGGCGATGCGGAGTCTGGTGCTTGGCGTGGTGTCGGCGATGTTCGTCGCGCTCGGATGCGCGGCGGCGGCGACGCCGATGTCGATGGCGTCGTTCCGCGACGCCTACATCGCCGAGTTGAGACGGGAAGCGCCTTCGGTGTCGGTGAAGATCGTCGCCGACGACGCCGTCGAGGTGACCGATGGTAAGCGGCTGGCCGACACCGCCTACCTCGACAACGCCTACGCCTTCTACCGGCAGGATCCGAGCCAGCTGCGCGCCATCCTGAAACGCTACGTCGGCCAGATCCTGGCGACGGGCGACTTGTCGCAATACACGGCGGCGCAGCTCAGGGTCCTCGTCCGGCCAGTGAGCTATCTGCCGTCGGACATCCCGCCCGGAAAGCGGCCGCTCTATCGTCCGCTGGCGGGCAATCTCGTGGCGCTGGTCGCCGTCGACCAGCCCACCGCGTTCGCGTTTCCCCCGGCGGATCTGCTGAGAACGACGCTCAAGCTGGACGACGAGTCCCTCTGGGCGCGGGCCCTGCAGAACACCGGCCGCAAGCTTCCTCGCGTTCCGCCCGACGCGGGCAAGTCGGCCGTGGCGGCGTTCACGACCGGCGACGGTCTGGCGTCCAGCATGCTCGCCGAGCCGGACCTCTGGGATGCGCCCGAGGTCGAGGCCGGCGGACCGCCGGTGGTCGCGCCGGTCGAGAAGGACCTGGTCTTCATGACGCGGCTGGGCGATCCCGCCGGCGTCGCTGCGCTCCGCGGCGCGGCGGCCAAGGTCGCCGGCGACCCCGACGGCCTGACGAACCAGCTGTTCGTCCGCCGCAACGGCGCCTGGGAAGTGCTGCCCTAGCGTTGCCGGGGTCGTGGCGAGTGACTAGGGTCCGCGCCCGCCAGAGAGAGAAGGACCTGCGCAATGGCGCTCGATCTCGAAACCCGTGAGCAGCTGATCGACACCGTGCGCCGCTTCGTGGCCGAGCGGCTGCGGCCGCTGGAGGCGCAGGTGGCCGAGGACGACGCGGTGCCGGACGACGTCGTCGCCGAGATGCGCGAGCTCGGCCTCTTCGGCCTCTCGATCCCGGAGGAATACGGCGGCCTCGACCTCTCGATGGAGGACGAGTGCCTGGTGGCGGTCGAGCTCGGCCGCACCAGCCCGGCGTTCCGCTCCGCCTTCGGCACCAACGTCGGCATCGGCAGCCAGGGCCTGGCCATGTTCGGCACGCCGGCGCAGAAGCAGCGCTACCTGCCGGGCATCGCCTCGGGCGAGATCGTCACCTCGTTCGCGCTCACCGAGCCCGAAGCCGGCTCCGACTCCGCCTCGGTGCAGACCCGCGCCGCCCGCGACGGCGACGCCTACGTGTTGAACGGGATGAAGCGGTTCATCACCAACGCCGACAAGGCGCACCTCTTCACCGTGATGACCCGCAGCGATCCGGAGAAGAAGGGCGCGGCCGGCGTCACCGCCTTCCTGGTCGAGCGCGACCTGCCGGGCCTCTCGGTCGGCAAGCCGGAGAAGAAGATGGGCCAGCACGGCGCCCACATCTGCGACGTGATCTTCGACAACGTCCGCGTGCCGATCGAAAACCGTCTGGGGGCGGAGGGCGAAGGCTTCAAGGTGGCGATGCAGGTGCTGGACCGCGGCCGCCTGCACATCTCCGCGGTCTGCGTCGGCGTCGCCGAGCGGCTGATCGCCGACTGCGTCGCCTACGCCTCCGAGCGCAAGCAGTTCGGCCAGCCGATCTCC
>DATJRL010000133.1:0-2187 GCA_035504785.1 Caulobacteraceae bacterium | reverse complement strand
GCGGATTCCAAGAAGGTGGGCACGCAAGGGGGCGACATCGACTTCGCCCTCCTGGTCGACGGCCTCGCCGCCGAGCGCGAGCAGGGCATCACCATCGACGTCGCCTACCGCTTCTTCTCCACCGACAAGCGCAAGTTCATCGTCGCCGACACGCCCGGCCACGAGCAGTACACCCGCAACATGGTCACCGGCGCCTCGACGGCGGACCTGGCGGTGATCCTGATCGACGCGCGCAAGGGCGTGCTTACCCAGACGCGCCGCCACTCGTTCCTGGTCAGCCTGATCGGCATCCGCCAGATCGTGCTGGCGGTGAACAAGATGGACCTGGTCGGCTACGATCAGGCGGTCTTCCAGAAAATCGTGGACGACTACGGCGCGTTCGCCGCCGAGATCGGGCTTGCCAACATCTTCGCCATCCCGATCTCGGGCCTGCGCGGCGACAACATCACCGCCCTCAGCGAGCGCACGCCCTGGTACGCGGGCCCGAGCCTGATGCAGCACCTGGAGACCGTCGAGATCGACGAGACCCGGCTGCAAGCGGGGCCGCTGCGCCTGCCGGTGCAGTGGGTGAACCGGCCGAACCTGGACTTCCGCGGCTTCGCCGGCGAGATCGCCTCGGGCCGTGTCAGGCCCGGCGACCGCGTGCGCATCCTGCCGTCCGGCCGCGAGAGCTTCATCGCTCGCATCGTCACCAAGGACGGCGACCTCGAGGAAGCCGTCGCGGGGCAGTCGGTGACCGTAACCCTTTCCGACGAGGTCGACTGCTCGCGCGGCGACGTGATCGCCGCCGCCGACACGCCGCCGGAAGTCGCGGACCAGTTCGAGACCACCGTCGTCTGGATGGCCGAGGAGCCGTTGCTCTCGGGCCGCCCCTACTGGCTGAAGATCGGGACCAAGACCGTCTCGGCGACCGTCACCGAGCTGAAGTACAAGATCAACGTCAACACCCTCGAGCACCTGGCCGCCAAGCAGCTGGAGCTGAACGAGATCGCGGTGTGCAACGTCAGCCTGGACCAGGCGATCGCCTTCGACCCCTATGCCGAGAACCACGACACCGGCGGCTTCATCCTGATCGACCGGATCACCAACGGCACCGTGGGCGCGGGCATGATCCGCTTCGCCCTTCGCCGCGCGCAAAACATCCACTGGCAGGCGCTGGACGTCACCAAGGAGAGCCGCGCCAGCGCCAAGGGCCAGACGCCGGCCGTGCTCTGGTTCACCGGGCTTTCCGGCGCCGGCAAGTCGACCATCGCCAACCTGGTGGAGAAGAAGCTGCATGCGATGGGCCGGCACACCTATATCCTCGATGGCGACAACGTGCGCCACGGCCTCAACCGCGACCTCGGCTTCACCGACGCCGACCGCGTCGAGAACATCCGCCGGGTGGCCGAGGTGGCCAAGCTGATGGCCGACGCCGGCCTGATCGTGCTGGTGTCCTTCATCAGTCCGTTCCGCTCCGAGCGGCGGCTGGCGCGGGACCTGATGCCGGAAGGCGAGTTCATCGAGGTGTTCGTCGACACCCCGCTCGCCGTCGCCGAGGCGCGCGACGTGAAGGGGCTCTACAAGAAGGCCCGGGCCGGCGAGCTGAAGCACTTCACCGGCATCGACAGCCCCTACGAGGCGCCCGAACACCCCGAGATTCGCGTCGACACCACCCGGCTCACGCCGGCCGAAGCCGCCGAGCTTATCGTCGAGCGCATGGACGGACGCGACGACTACGTGATCTGAGTGGCGTCCCTTCTCCCCTTGCGGGAGAAGGGAGAGTTAGGAGCGAAACATGGCGGACGGAAACCCAGGCGTCGGATTGCAGCTGCGCTCGCTGGTCACGGCCGAAGGGGATCTGGAGCTCTCGCTGGCCAAGGTTCCGATCCCGACGCCGGCGGCGGACGAGATCCTGGTCCGCGTCGAGGCGACTCCCATCAATCCCTCCGACCTCGGCCTGCTGCTCGGCCCGGCCGATCTCGCCACCGCCAAGGTAAGCGGCGCCGGCGACGACGCGGTCGTCACCGCGAAGATCCCGCCCCAGCTCATGCGCGCCGTCGCCGGGCGCGTCGGACAATCGCTACCGGTGGGCAACGAGGGCGCGGGCGTGGTGATCGAAGCCGGCGCCGAGGCCCGGCGCCTCGTGGGTCGGACCGTCGCGGTGCTGGGCGGCGCGATGTACGCCCAGTACCGCCTGGCCAAGGC
>DATJRL010000132.1:0-2700 GCA_035504785.1 Caulobacteraceae bacterium | reverse complement strand
AGCGGATCATCCTCGCCGTGATCTGATAACGGATCGAGCGCGCCTGCTTTTCAGCAATTTCCGCGCTCAGCTGTCATCGCCGCCTGCATTCTCCCCGAAAGCGGCGTTTGAAAATTCCCCAGGCGAACGTGCCGGCTCGGTTCTGAGCCGGCCGCTGCGGGGACAGCGTCCGCGGTAGGTAGCCCACCATCCCCTCGACGGGTCGAGGGAGAGCGGTGGTGGTCACACTCGGGGAGCTGGTGATGATCCTGGATCTGCATCGACAGGGCTTGAGCGTCTCTGCCATCGCCAAGCGCACCGGTCTCGACCGCAAGACGGTCCGGCGATACGTCGAGCGCGGGCTGGAGCCGCCCACCTATGGACCGCGGCCGCCGCGCGAGACCAAAGTCACGCGCTTCGAGCGTTACCTGCGCGGGCGGATCGGGACCTTCCCCGAGCTGACCGCCGTCCGTCTGCTGCGGGAGATCCGCGAGCTCGGCTACGCCGGCGGCTATACCGCCGTGAAGGATTTCGTACGCGAGATCCGCCCCAGCCGGGCCGCCGGCTTCGAGGTCCGCTTCGAGACCCCGCCGGGCCGTCAGGCGCAGGTCGACTTTGCCCATTTCCGCACCGTCTTCGACGACGAACCAGGACCGGAGCACGTGGTCTGGCTGTTCTCGCTCGTGCTCGGCCATAGCCGCATGCTGTGGGGCAGGTTCGTAGTGCATCAGGATCTGCAGACGCTGCTGCGCTGCCACGCCGCCGCCTTCGAGGCGTTCGGCGGCGTGCCCGAGCAGATCCTCTACGATCGCATGCGCACGGTGTTCAGCCGAGAGGACCCTACCTCGGGCCACATCGTCTACAATCCCACTCTGGTCGGGTTCGCCGGCCATTTCGGCTACCTGCCAAAAGCCTGCCAGCCCTACCGGGCGAAGACCAAGGGCAAAGTGGAGCGCCCGTTCCGCTACGTCCGGGAGGATTTCTTCCTCGGCCGACACTTTCGCAACCTCGACGATCTCAACACGCAGTTTCGCCAATGGCTCGATGAAGTCGCCAACCTGCGCACCCACGCCACCACAAGGCGCGTCGTCGCCGAGCATTTCGCCGAGGAGCGTCCAAGGCTTCAGCCACTGCCGGCGGGACCATTCCAAGCAGTGCTGCGGCTCGAGCGGCGTATCACCCGCGACGGCATGGTCTCCGTCGACGGCAACCTTTACAGCGTCCCCAACACCGCTCGGAAGCGCGCCGTCGAGGTGCATAGCCTGGCGCACGAGGTGCGTATTCTCGAGGCGGGCCAGGTTATCGCCGTTCATCCGGTCATGGAGGGCCGCGGCCAGCGCCGCATTGCCGCCGGGCATCGCACCTTGCCGCCCCCGGCAAACAGCCAGACACCGCGCCGCGGACCGCCAGCCGTCCTCCGCCCCGGCGAGGTCGTCGCTGCCCGCGACCTGGCCTTCTATGACGCCGTGGGCAGACGCCTGGCGACAGCCGGCGCCATGGGATGAGAGGCGATGCTGCGTCGGATGCTCCCATCGAGCGGATCCGCCGCCACCTCGTCAGCCTGCGCATGCCGCGCGCCTTGGAGACGCTGGATCACCTCGTCCAGCAGCTCGAGCGCGGCCAGGTCAGCGCGATCGAGGCGATCGAGACACTGCTCGCCGAGGAGACCACCGTCCGTGAGGGCCGCAGGGTCAAGGCGGCGCTGCAGATGGCGCGCCTCGCCACCGTCAAGACGCTGTCGGGCTTCGACTTCTCGTTCCAGCCCTCGCTCGACCGCAACCGGATCATGGCGCTGGCCGGACTCGACTTCATCGATCGCCATGAGATGGTTCACTTCATTGGCCAGTCCGGCACCGGGAAGAGTCACCTGGCGACGGCGCTCGGCGTCGAGGCGGTGCGCGCCGGCCACAGTGTGTATTTCTCTCCGCTTGCCGACATCATCGATAGCCTCGCCCGCGCCGAACGCGAGGGACGCCTGCGCGAGCGCATCCGCTATCTCTGCCGCTCGTCACTGCTGATCATCGACGAGATCGGTTACCTCAGCGTTGGCGCGGGTGCCGGCAACCTGTTCTTCCAGCTGGTCAATGCCCGCTACGAACGCGGCGCCATGATTCTGACCTCCAACCGCGGCTTTGCCGAATGGGGGCAGGTCTTCGGCGATCCCGTGGTCGCGACAGCCCTGCTGGACCGCCTTCTTCACCACGCTGTCGTCGTCCACATCGAGGGGGCCAGCTACCGGCTCCGCGAACACGCCGACCTCGTCCCCGACGCCCTGCGGCCCACAGCCCCCGGGGCCACCATCGAACCGCCGCGGCGTCGCGGCCGACCGCCCAAGAGCCGCAACCCGTCGACCAGCCTCCTCCATGGTTCGCCGAACCCAGGCTGATCAGCGCCGTGATCTCCAGGTTTCTTGGTTCGGCTAAACGCCGTTTCTTCGTCCCGGCCTGACCTTTCGCGGCGCCGCGCGCCACGGCGGTCAAGGCTGGCCGCAGGCCACCGCCGAAGGCGGCGCCCAGCGGCCTTGACGGCCGTCAGCTCGGCGCCACCCTCGGCCAGCCCGGGACGATCTGCCACCCGCCGCCAGTCAGATCGCTTGCCTAACGAAGTGAGGAATTTTACTCCGCCGCTTTTGGGGACAATTCGAGCGCCGTTGACAGAGCAGTTCGGAAAGTTCGACCAGGGTGATGTCCACCGCCGCCTCGGTCGCACCCAGGATGACGT
>DATJRL010000131.1:0-4611 GCA_035504785.1 Caulobacteraceae bacterium | reverse complement strand
GCGTTGTATTCCGCGGCAACGTAGAGTTCGCCCGGCGCTAACGGAGGCCGGGTCAAACAAGAGGAATCCGATGGCGACATCCCTCTACGACCTCAGCGTGCCGACCTTCCTGCAGACCGTTAGGGCCGTCGCGGGCTTCCTCGACCGGGCAGCCGCGTACTGGACGGAGACCGGCGCCGATCCGGACGACCTTGTGGATGCGCGCCTTATCGACGACATGGCGCCTTTCCACTTCCAGATCGAAGCCCTGGCGCACCATTCGGTATGGGGCCTGGAGGCGGTGAAGACGGGCGTGTTCGCCCCGCCTGCCCTGGTTGGACCGCAGCCCTTCGCCGACCTGCAGGCGATGATCGCTGACGCGGTCACGGCGCTGGAGGCGTTCACCCCCGACGAGGTCAACAGCTGGTCGGGCAAGGACCTGGACCTCCAGATCGGCCCGCGGCGCCTCCGCTTCACACCGGAGACCTTCATCCTCTCGTTTTCGCTGCCCAACTTCCATTTCCACGCCGTCACCGCCTACGACATCCTGCGCTCGCGCGGCGCGCCAATCGGCAAGCGGGACTACGAGGGCCAGCTGCGCACCAGAACGGTTTAAGCCGGAAAAATTGTTCCCCTGCGCCAACGGGTGACTTCGACCCGAAGCAGTCACGGGACCTAGGGCGGAACGTCCGGCGAGGTCAGCCGCGCTAAATCCAATCGCCGGACGCATCCATCCCGAAAACAAATAGCGCCAAACAGCCCGATCCCGGCGTTCACGACCGCCCCGACGGTGGCAAGCGCGCGTTGTCGCTTCATCACCGCGATGGCGAAGACGCTTCCGACGAGCTGAACGACCAAGGCGCCAAGCGCCACTGCTCCAACCCTCGAACGTGGCCTGCCAAAGGAGCCACCGAAAGGCGGCGAGGTCGCCGACGAGGTGATTGTCCATGTTGTCCTCGTATCGGCCTCGCAGCTTGGGTTTCGTGGGTCGCGCCGCGTGCCGCGCCTTGGCCCGACCATCGCAACATCGGCCCTCTCGTGTCTAGCGTCTCCGCTACTTCAGGATGACCAAATGGACATCCTCAATCTGGGCGCAACGGTCGCTTCCCCCATGTTCACCGTTCGGAACGCCTGCTGTCCGGCCGGAAGCCAAGTCCAGCTTCTGGCGCCGAGTGGTTCCGGGTTCGCCCGGTGACAGGGTTGGGCGGAGCTATTCCGCGGCGGCCGTCCCCGGCTCGGGGCGGCGTTTCACCTTCACTCCGGCCACCGCGATCAGGCTCTCGACGCAATCGCGGATGGAGTCGTCGAGCGGGCGGAACTCGACGCCGGTCGCGGCGCGCATGCGCTCGTTGCGGAGTTCCGCACCCGCCCAGATGCCGCGCAGCTCCGCCTCGCGGGCCTTGATCCGGTCGGGGAAGGGATCGGTCACCGCCGGGGTGTCGTGGTTGAGCTCCGGCAGCAGGCGGGCGATGGCGGCGCAGACGTCCTCGACGTTGCGCTTGTCGGCCGACCAGGCGATGTAGCGCTCGCCGTTCTTCACGTTGGAGCTTTCCAGGAGCCGGATGTGGCATTCGGCGTCGTCGCGGACGTCGACGGTCATCCACGGGCGGTAGGCGCCGGTCTGCTCGTAGTGGCCCTCCAGCATGCCCTCGATGATGTGCTGCCAGGGGCCGGCGTTCTTCTGGTGCCTGGACTGGATGGGGCCGACGTTGTCGCCGGGGCAGACGTTGATCGAATCCCAGCCGCCGTGCTTGGCCGCGGCGTCGGCGAAGGCGCGCTCGGCGACCAGCTTCGACATCGAATAGCCCTGGCCGCGCTCGGGCGTGCGGCGCGGGTTCATCTCGTCCGGATAGCGGTCCTCGTAGAACACCGGACGCTTGGCCACCTCGTGGATGTCGACCTCGGAGATCACCGCGGCGATGCTGGAGGTGACCACCACGCGGCTGACCGTCTCGGCGCCGTTCACGCTGGCGATGACGTGCTCGCAGGTGCGGGCGACGTAGTCGTGGTCGTTGTAGTTGGAGACGTGGCTGACGTGGGCCACGCCGTGGCAGCCCTTGAAAATCTCGTCGAAGCAGCCCGGCTGGTCGAGGTCGGCGCTGTGCAGCGTGAGTCGGCCCGAGGCGTAGCCCGGCAGCGCCTTCAGGAAGCCGGTCTTGGCCTCGTCATCGGCGTCACGGACGCAGGCGCGGACCCGGTGGCCCCGGTCGAGCGCCAGCCGCACCACCCAGCCGCCGAGGAACCCGGCCGCGCCGGTCACCGCGATCGTCCCGCGCTTCGGTATCGGCGCCATGGTCGCTCTCCTCGTCGTTCCGCTTTTCTGCCTGACCGACTTGAAGACCCAGGCCGGCCATTCGCGCAAGTCGTGACGCCGGGGCGCCAGGCGCGTCGACATCGAACTGAAGCGCCCAACTCTTTCCATCTGGGGGAAGGGTTCGTCGAGCGTCACTGCAGGCCCCGCGCCCGGGCGATCGCGATCAGTCCGGCCAGCGCCGCCGGCTCGGCGTCGGCGTGGGTGACGGTCACCCCGCGCCGGGTCAGCGCGCGCGAATAGAGGCCGCGCTGGGGTTCGTCGGCCATGAGCAACACCGGCTCGCCCGACAGCCCGAGCAGGCGCGGCGTGGCGGCGACCTCCGCCCCGATCAGCAGGCCCGACAGGTAGGAGCCGGTGGTCGCCGGATCGGCGCCGCCGCCGGCGATGCGCGATCGCGCGGTGTAGATCCGATTGAGCAAGGCGTCGCCCTCGCCCGCCGCGGCCAGCCCGGCGTCGAACGCCTGGAGGTCGTGCACCCGGCCGTCGCTGCGCAGGATGCTGGAAGCGGAAAGCACGGCGTAGAGCTCGCCGGTGAAGGCGCTGAGGAACCGCGTTACGCGACCCGCTTCGACCACGAGCCACTTCGAGTGCGTGCCGGGCTCGCAGATCAGCCAGCGACCCATCCGCCGGCTCGGATCGGCGGCGAGCCAGCCGAACGCCTTGGTCTCCTCGCCCCGCAGCACGTCGCAGCCGCCGAGGGCCGACGTCCTCAACCCCGGCGCGATCCAGACCCGCTCCGCCGCTTCCGTCAGACCGCCGACAACGTCGTCCAGTCCGGCCGGACAGTCCGCATACGGAATCGCCCGCCAGCCGACGTTCGAACCGATCGCCCCGCACAGCAGGACCGGCGCGCCGCGCGCTTTCAGCCGTGGCCGGACGTTCCGCTCGAAGCGCAGCGCGGCTTCGCCCGGCGCCAGCCTGTTGACCCCGAACGGGAACTCGGCGCGATCGAGCACGGACCCCGCCGCATCGAGCGCCCAGGCCCGGACCCGCGTCGAGCCCCAGTCGCAAACGAGCAGCGCGGCCCCTCCGCCGGCGGCGGCGAAGCCCGTCATCGGCTGGCGAGATCGCCCGCGAAGGGCGGC
The DNA here is from genome assembly GCA_035504785.1 of Caulobacteraceae bacterium. Taxonomy (GTDB): domain Bacteria; phylum Pseudomonadota; class Alphaproteobacteria; order Caulobacterales; family Caulobacteraceae; genus Acaudatibacter. Next base: position 1,233 of record DATJRL010000131.1, on the reverse strand, counting down.
AGCGCCAGACCCGCGACGCCAGGCTCCAAGGCGAACAGCGATCCCGCCAGCGGCTGGCCGGCGAGCGCGTCGTCCTCGAGATGTTCGCGCGCCGAGGTGACGTAGAGCGTGGCCAGATCCGGACCGCCGAAGGCGCAGCTCGTCACCTGCTGCACGGGAACCTCGACAATGCGGTCGATCCGGCCGTCGGGCGCATAGCGGACGATGCGCCAGGCGCCCCATTGGCAGTTCCAGACGCAGCCGTCGGAGTCCACCGCCGATCCGTCCGGGCCGCCGACGTCGCCGCGGGTGTGCGCGAACTCCCGCCGCTCGCCGAGGGAGCCGTCCGCCAGGATCGGAAACGCCCAAAGGGTGCGGAGCGCCGAGTCGGCGAGATAGAGCGTATGGCCGTCGGGACTGCAGGAGACGGTGTTCGCGATATGCAGCCCCTCGAGCACCCGATGCGTCTGTCCGTCCGGGTCGGTGCGGTAGAGCGCCCCCGGCCGGCGACCGTTGTCGTCGTCCATCGTGCTCCACCAGATGCGCCCCGCGACGTCGATCTTGCCGTCGTTGGTGCGAAAGCCGGGTTCGAACCGCATCGGCTGGACCAGATCGAAGCGCCCGCGCGCCGTGTCGAAGTGCGCGAGGCCGGCTTCCGTCACCAGCACCAGGCCGCCGCCGCGGCGGGGCGCGGCGACGCTCCCGCGCGCCGGCAGCTCGAAGCTCCCCGTCGCGCCTTCATCGTGCGAGACCCAGTTGAGCCGTCGGCCCTGGATGTCGAACCAATAGAGCCGCCCCTCCGCGGCCGACCACACCGGACCCTCGCCCAGCACGTCGCCGCTCTCCACCACGCATCGCAGAGCGCCCAACACCGCCTCCTGTTCGAAAGGCGACTTGGCGGGTCCGGCCGGGCGCCGTCAATCGCGAAGGATGGGCGCCGGGCCTCGGGCGCGCCGGCTCCCTCCCTGTCGCGGGGGCGATCAAAGACTGTCGCGGGGGGTGATCAAAGACCTTCCACGGCGCGGACATCGGAGCTAACTCAGACGGATGAAGCGGATACTGGTCACCGGCGGCGCCGGCTTCATCGGCTCGCACCTGTGCGAGCGCCTCCTCGGCCATGGAGACGAGGTGATCTGTGTCGACAACTTCTACACGGGAACGCGCCGGAATGTGGCGCGGCTGACGGCCAACGCCGACTTCGAGTTGATCCGCCACGACGTGACCTTCCCGCTCTACCTCGAGGTCGACGAAATC
>DATJRL010000130.1:0-12190 GCA_035504785.1 Caulobacteraceae bacterium | reverse complement strand
TCACCGAAGTGGATTTGGATGCTTCTCCCCTTGCGGGGCTGTTGCAAAACACCCCTCCCCCTTGCGGGGAGGGGTCGGGGGTGGGGGTGCAAGCGCTCTGCTTGCCGGAAATTCCCGAACCAAATCAACAACGACCGAGTTGACACCCCCATCCCCAACCCTTGCCCGCAAGGGGGAAGGGAGCTTTCAGGGCGATCTCAGCGAATTGCGCAACAGGCCCCTTGCGGGAGAAGGAAGCAAGGCGTCACTAAGATATTGAAATTATTGTAGATTGCTAAGGGGCCGTCAGCGCGTCGATCTCCGCCTCGGACAGCCCCACTTCGGCCAGCAGGCCCCGCGTGTGCTGGCCGATGCCCGGCGCCATGCGCGGGGGCGCCTTGTCGACGCCGGTGAGGTAGAAGGGGCTGTCGACCGTGCGCAGGCCATAGCCGTCGGCGATCTCCGGGAAGAAGCCGTTGGCCTCGATTTGCGGGTCGCCGACGTGGTCCATCACCTCGGCGACGATGCCGAAGGCGATGCCGCTGGCGGTGAATCGCTCCTTCCAATTCTCCCAGACGTCGCCCCCGAAGATCTCGTCGAGTTCGGCCACCAGCAGGTGCGAGTTGGCGAAACGCTCCATCGGCGTGGCGAAACGGGGGTCGGCGAGCCAGGCCTCGCGCCCCACCGTGCGCGCCAGGATCGGCCAGTCCCGCGCCGGGTTGGTGGAGACCAGGATGAAGGCGCGCTCGTCCAGGGTGCGGTAGGTCTCGTTCATCGTGCCGCGCGCGCCCCGGGGCGGCCGGCCGGTGAGTTCGTAGCCGCAGAGCGCGGCTTGCACCTGACAGGAGTTGGACCAGAGCCCGTTCGCCATCAGCGAGGTGGCGACCTCGCCGCCCTTGCCGGTCTGCTGGCGTCGATAGAGAGCGGTGACGATGGCGGCGTACATGGCCATGGCGGTGGGGTGGTCGCCCATGCCCGGCATGGAGATCGCCGGCTCCAGGTCGTGGGAGGCGCGCACCATGTCCATCAGCCCCGACCTCGCCCACCAGGCGGAGGCGTCGTATCCGGTGCGGTCGCGTTCGGGGCCGTGCTCGCCGTACGGCGTCAGCGAGGCGTAGATCAGCCGCTCGTTGAGATGCAGCAAATCCTCGGCCCGCAGCCCCAGCCGCTCGCGCACCGGGAACGGAAAGTTGGTGATGAAGACGTCCGCGCGTCTGATCAGCGTCTCCAGCACGGCGCGCGCGGCGGGGCGCTTCAGGTCGATCGCCAGGCTCTCCTTGTTGCGGGAGTCGAGGGCCCAGAAATAGTCGATGTCGTCGGGCGTGCCGCGCAGGCGGAAGAGGTTGCGGTAGGAGTCGCCGAGGCCGGGCGGCTCGATCTTGATCACCCGCGCGCCGAAATCGGACATGATGGTCGCCGCCGCCGGGCCCGCGATGAAGCTGGCGCAGTCGATGACCAGCAGGTCGGAGAACAGCGATGTCGTCATGGCGGCGGGTGCTCCGGATAATAGGTCATCGACCCTAGCGAGGCGCCCGGGCGGCTGGAAGGGGCGGCGCCGGGCGCCATGGCGGCGGCTTCCAGCGAGGCGTAGTATCGCGCCGCCGGGGGATCGCGATGCAGGCCATGTGGGTTCGCGCCGGGTGCGCGGCGCTGGCGGGGCTGGCGGCGGGATGCAGCAAGGGCGGCGTGGCGACGAACGCCGCGATCGCTGGGCCGTCCGGCGCCGCCGCGGCGACAACGACCGCGCCGACGCCAGTCTCCGTCCCCTTCGTGGGGTGCGCGGCCGACGGGCAGACCGGGCCGCTGCCAGCCCCGAGCGGACAGCCGATCTCTGTCTCCCTGCCGCCCGCGATGGCCGGCAAACTCGCCTACTACAGCGCGACCGACATCGGGGCCGTCCTGGCGCCCGCCGGCTGGCATTGTTTGGGGACTTATGGCTCCAACGGCGGCAGCCTCTACGTGGCGCCGGGCCCGATCGCCTTCAGCGACGTCAACGGCTCGGCCTGGACAGCCGGCGCCGGGTCGGCGGTGGAGGCGTCCTGGATCGTCGGCGACACCTCGGGGCGATTCGAAGCGGCGCAAGCCATCGCCCGCCTGTTTCCCACGCAGATGGCGTTCGCCGACAAGGTGATCGCCGAGGGCGTCGAGCCGGCGAGCAGCTTCCCGAAGGGGCCGTTCCTGCAGGACCAGTTGACGCGGCGCGGCGACGACATCGTCGAGTACGAGACGCCGGCGGGCGCGCGGGGACTTGGCACGACGTTCAGCCGGCTGACGTCGGGCACGGCCATCGACGGCGTGGCGCTGCTGCAAGGTCAGACCCCGGACCTGGTGTTCCTCGCGGCGCGACTGCCGGCGACGCTGCAGACGCTCGTTCCCGCGATCGAGAGCCGGCTGGAAGCCGATAGCGGCGCGGGACCCGATCAGGCGAGCGCGACACCGGTGGCGGCGTCCGTCTCCGACCGAGGGCCGCTGGCGACCGTCCAGGCCTTCTACGCCGCGCTCGGAGCGGGCGATGGGGCGAGAGCGTCCAATCTCGTCGTGCCGGAGAAGCGCGCGGGCGGACCGTTCTCGGCCCCGCAGCTCACCGGCTTCTACGGATCGATGCGCGAGCCGGTGACTCTCGAGTCGGCGACGCCCACGGGGGGTGGGGCGGTCAAGGTGCGCTATCGATACGTCCTGCAAAGCGGCCGTCTCTGCGACACCGCGGCCCTCGTCCAGACCACGACCGAGGATGGGCAGACGCTGATTTCGGGCATTACGGGCGCCGGCTGCTAAGGCCCGCATGTCGGCGAATATTACAGACTGGACAGAAACGGCGCGCTCAACTTAACCTTCCGGCGGGCGCGTCGCTCGACCGGCGCGCCGCGATAGAAAGTTCCTCCAGGGAGGAGGCGACATGGCTCATGATCCCGTCTGGGGTCGTCCCGGCGTGCGGCGGCGAGCACGGCCTCCAAGTCCGCTCGCCGGCATCCTATTCGTCGCGGCGATGAGCGCGGCGTTCTGGATCGGCGCGGTCTGGGCCTCGCAGCCCTGGTGGCCGTCGCTCAGGTAGCGGATTCAGGCGCGGCCGACGCTGAGGTAGGTGAAGCCGCGCGGGCGCAGCTCCTCGGGGCGGTAGATGTTGCGCAGGTCCACCACCAGCGGGCGTCGCATGAGCGACTTGACCCGGTCGAGGTCGAGGGCGCGGAACTCGTCCCACTCGGTGATGATCACGGCGCAGTCGGCGCCCTCGAGCGCCTCGTAGGGGCCCGACTTGAAGTCGACGTCGCGCAGCAGCTGCCGCGCCTCGTGGCCTTCGGGATCGTAGGCCTGCACCTTGGCGCCCATCGCCAGCAGCGCGGGCACGATCTGCAGCGAAGGCGCATCGCGCATGTCGTCGGTGTTGGGCTTGAAGGTGAGTCCGAGCACGCCGACGGTCTTGCCGGTGAGGTCGCCGGCCAGCGCATCGGCGACTTTGCCGGCCATGGCCTTCTTGCGCGCCTCGTTCACCCGTACGGTGGTCTCGACCAGGCTCAGGGGCGCGTGAGCGTCGTGGGCGGTGCGCACGAGGGCGAGGGTGTCCTTCGGAAAGCACGAACCGCCATAGCCGGGGCCGGCGTGCAGGAACTTGGCGCCGATGCGCTTGTCGAGGCCGATGCCCCGCGAGACCCGCTGCACGTCCGCGCCCACCGCCTCGCAGAGATCGGCGATCTCGTTGATGAAGGTGATCTTCATGGCGAGGAACGCGTTCGATGCGTACTTGATGAGTTCCGACGAGCGGCGGTCGACGTAGAGGAGCGGCGACTCGTTGAGATTGAGCGGCCGGTAGAGTTCGGCCATCACCGGCCGCGCGCGCTCGTCCTCCAGGCCCACCACCACGCGGTCGGGCCGCTTGAAGTCCTCGATGGCCGCGCCTTCGCGCAGGAACTCGGGGTTGGAGACGACGGTGAACTGGGCGTCAGGGCGCAAGCGGCGCAGGATGGCTTCGATTTCGTCGCCGGTCCCCACCGGCACCGTGGATTTGGTCACCACGACCGTGAAGCCGTCCAGCAGCCCAGCGATCTCTTCGGCGGCCGCGTAGACGTAGCTGAGATCGGCGTAGCCGTCGCCGCGGCGCGATGGCGTTCCGACGGCGATGAAGACGGCGTCGGCGCTCTGCACCGTTCCATCGTAGGTGGTGGCGAACGCGAGCCGCCCGGCCTCCACGTTGCGGGCGACCAGCGCTTCGAGACCGGGCTCGTAGATCGGCATGTGGCCTTCGCGCAGACGCGCGATCTTGGCCTCGTCCTTGTCGATGCAGGTCACGTCGTGGCCGAAGTCGGCGAAGCAGGCGCCGGACACCAGCCCCACGTATCCCGTCCCGATCATCGCAACGCGCATAGGGTCAGGTCTCCAAAGCCAAAGCGTGGCCGGCTGATAGCAACTGATTGGCCGCGCGACAAAGCCGCGGTCAGACTTCCTGGTTGTACGGCCCGATCAGGGGCTCGCGGGCAAGGCGCGGCTTCACCTCCCGATGGAACAGCGCGCGCATGTCGTCCTCGGACACCGTGCTTTCGACGACGACCGCCAGCTCCGGCTTGTTCGACGAGGCGCGAACCAGCACCCAGGACCCGTCCTCCAGCGCCACGCGGGCGCCGTTGACGGTGATCACGTCGACGATCTTGCGGCCGAGGATGCTCCCGCCATCCGCCGCCAGCGCCTGGTAGTCGGCGACGATCCTGTCGACCACGCCGTATTTGGCCTCGTCGGCGCAGTGGGGCGACATGGTGAGCGAGGTGTGGGCCTGGGGGAGCGACTTCCTCAGGTCGCTCAGCTTCTGGTCCGGATGGCGGGCGAGGGTCGAGAGGATCGCGGCTGCAGCCACCAGGCCGTCGTCGTAGCCGCGGCCGAGCGGCGGGTTGAAGAAGAAGTGGCCGGATTTTTCGAAGCCGGCCAGCGCCCCGATCTCCGCGGTCTTGCGCTTGATGTAGCTGTGGCCGGTCTTCCAGTAGAGGGTCGAGGCGCCGGCGGCGGCGAGCACGGGGTCGGTCGCGTAAAGGCCGGTGGATTTGACGTCGACCACGAACTTCGCGCCCGGATGCCGGGGGGCGAGATCGCGGGCCAGGATGAGGCCGATCTTGTCGGCGAAGACTTCGACTCCCTCGTCGTCCACCACGCCGCAGCGGTCGCCATCGCCGTCGAATCCGAGCGCCACTTCGGCGCCGTGCTCCCGTAGCGCCCGCGCCATGGCGCCGAGCATCTCATGGTCTTCGGGGTTGGGATTATAGTTGGGGAAGGTCCAGTCGAGCTCACATTCGACCTCGACCACCTCCGCGCCCATGCGGCGCAGCGCCTCGGGCGCGAAGGCGCCCGCCGTGCCGTTGCCGCAGGCGCAGACGACCTTGATCGGACGGGCGAGCTGGCAGCGGCCCGCGGCGTCGGCGATGTATCGTTCGGCGAGGCCCCCGACTTGCGCGAGCGAGCCGCCGCCGATCTCGCGCCAGGCGCCGGCGAGCACGATCTCCTTCAGCCGGCCGATCTCGTCGGGGCCGAAGGTGAGCGGCGGCCCCGCGCCCATCTTCACCCCGGTCCAGCCGTTCTCGTTGTGGCTGGCGGTGACCATCGCCACGCACGGTGCGTCGAGCTCGTACTGGGCGAAATAGGCCATCGGCGTCACCGCCAGGCCGATGTCCAGCACCTCGCAGCCGGCGCCGACCAGGCCCAGCGCCAGCGCCTGCTTGATCGACAGCGAGTAGGAGCGGAAGTCGTGGCCGACCACGATGCGCCGCTCGCCACGTTCGGCGAGGTAGGTCCCGAGGCCCAGACCCAGCGCCTGGACGCCCATCAGGTTGAGCTCCGAGCCGAACAGCCAGCGGGCGTCGTATTCGCGGAACCCCGTCGGTTTGACCAGCGGCGTGGTCTCGTAGGCGACGGTCATCGGCGCCAGGTCGGCGCGGGGCGCGGGAAGCATGCGGCGGAGGCTCCGGGATGCTCTAAGGAAAGGTCGTCGTATGGCGGATCGCGGCCTGGTCCTCCGCGGCCGGGGCGCCAGCGGGCAACGGGCCGCCCACGGCCGACGGCGGCTTGGCGACGGCGACGCCGTGATGGCGCAAGCCGAACCGGCCCGGCGAGATGGCGCCCTCGCCTTGGGGCCAGACCGCCGCCAGCGCGATCAGTCCGGCCGCGACGAGGCCGATGAGCGGATAGGCGACGGCGTCGGGCATGGCGTCGGCGTATAGCCCGCGCCGGTGCGCGCCGGAAGGCGCAACCGACGTCGGCGACCTTGCGCCCCAAGCCGGTTTTGCGGCAAGCACGCGGCGCCATGACCTCCCTCGTCCTCCTCCGCCACGGCCAGAGCCAGTGGAACCTCGAAGACCGCTTCACCGGCTGGGTGGACATCGACCTTTCGCCGCTGGGTGAGGTCGAGGCGCGACAGAGCGGCGAGCTGATCGCCGCGGCGGGGCTGGAGTTCGACCGCGCCTTCAGCTCGGTGCTGACCCGGGCCATCCGCACCGCCGATCTGGCGCTGGCGGCCGCGGACCAGCTGTGGATCCCGATGGAGAAGGACTGGCGATTGAACGAGCGCCACTACGGGGGCCTCACGGGGCTGAACAAGGCCGAGACGGCGCGCGAGCACGGCGAGGCGCAGGTGCAGCTGTGGCGCCGCTCGTACGACACGCCGCCGCCGCCGCTGGCGCTCGGGGGGCCTTATGACCTTTCTCGCGACCGCCGCTACGCCGGCGTGGCCGTGCCGGCCACCGAGAGCCTGAAGACCACCCTGCAGCGAGTCGAGCCCTACTGGAGCGGCCGCCTCATCCCGCTGTTGGCGAAGGGCGAGCGGCTGCTCGTCGCCGCGCACGGCAACTCGCTCCGCGCCATCGTCAAGCTGCTGTTCGATGTCCCCGACGCCGACATCCCGGGCGTGGAAATCCCCACCGGCAACCCGCTGGTCATCGAACTCGACGGCGCCTTGCGGCCGAAGGCCTCGCGCTATCTCGACGAGTCCCGCGCCCAGCGGCTGCCTGCCGAGGCGTGAGGGCGTCCAGCGCTCTCGTGCGTCCGTGAAGACCACGTTAATCCGCGGCCGATAAGCTTAACGAGACTCGAACACGCGTTGGCCGCCGGAGCGAATGGCCGAACTCGCCACCCAAATCCAGCATCGGCGGCTCTCCCAAGCGCAGGCCGACGCGATCTGCGCCAAGCACGACCGCTTGTGGTCGTCGCGGATAGGCGGCGCGCGCGCCGTGTTCGCCTGGATGGACCTGCAGGGGCTGGACTTCTCGGGCCGCAACCTCTGCGACGCCGACTTTACCGGCGCGATCCTCGCCGACTGCAACTTCACTCACGCCAAGCTCGACAACGCCACCTTCTTCGGGGCCGACCTGCAGAACGCCAAGCTCCGGGACGCCTCGCTGCGGCGGGCCGACTTGCGCGGCGCCTGCCTGCGCGGCGCCGACCTGACTGGGGCCGACATGTTCGAGGCGGACCTGCGCGAAGGCGTCATCGCCGCACCGGATCGGGACAAGGGCTTGCGCATCCTGGAGCCCACCGAGCGCGCCTCCAACGCCTCCGGTGCGGTGTTGGCGGGCGCGAACCTGGAGCGTTCGCGGCTCTCCGGCGTGGTCGCGTTGAGGGCGGACTTCTCGGACGCCGTCTTGAAGGACGCCAAGCTGATCCGGGCCAACCTCAAGCAGGCCAACATGAGCGGCGCGAACCTGGCCGGCGCCGATCTCTCCGGCGCCGATCTCTCGGGCTGCGACCTGCGCGACGCGGTGCTGATCGGCGCCAAGACCAACCTGTGGAACGTGCAGAACGCCAACATGGAAGGCGTGCTCACCGACCGGCCGGCGGGCAAGGACGGCTCGGAGATCGCTTTCGACGAGATGCTGCGCGCCCACGCTCAGTGGTGCGAGACCGACGGCCGCTTCGGCCAGCCGTCGGTGTTCGACGGCGCGGACCTCCGGACGCTCAAGTCGGTCAAGGGGCTCAACCTGACGGCGCTCTCGGCCAAGGGCGCGGTGTTCTACGGCCTCGAGATGTCCGGGGTGCAGCTGCAAGGAGCGCACCTGGAGGGTTGCGACCTCCGCACGTGCAACCTTCGGCGGGCGGACTTGCGCGGCGCCCGGCTCATGGGCGCCAAGCTCAGCGGCGCGGATCTGCGCGACGCGCAGTTGGGTCCCCTGCTGATCGCGCCCGACCGGCCAATGCCCTGCGACCTGACCCGAGCTCAGTTGAAGAGCGCCGACCTCGCCCGCGCCGATTTGCGTCAAGCGATCCTGGCCGGGGCCGACCTGACGCGGGCCAACTTCACCGGCGCCGCGCTCAAAGGCGTGAACGTCGGCGGCGCGATCCGCGTCGGAGTTCGTGGCCTGGACGTGTTGTAGCCCGGCACGTCACGATCGCCGCGATCGGGTCGCGGGACTGGGTTGAGACCACGAAAAGGGGCGACGCCGAACCGGCGCCGCCCCTTCGTCAGATCGATTGTCGAGCCGTCTTAGGCGACCTTGGCGTCCTCGATCAGGGTCGAGGGGCCGACGCCGATCTCGATCTTGCGCGGCTTCAGCGCCTCAGGAAGCTCGCGCTTCAGGCTGATCGCGAGCAGGCCGTCGGCCAGTTGCGCGTCGTTGACGACGACGTACTCGGCCAGTTGGAAGCGGCGCTCGAAGTTGCGCTCGGCGAGACCGCGATGCACGAAGCGGCGCTCGACGTCGTTGGCCGCCTTGCGGCCCTGGACGATCAGCACGCTCTCTTTCAGGTCGATCGAGAGCTCGTCGCGCTTGAAGCCGGCGACCGCGATCTCGATGCGGTACTCATGATCGCCGGTGCGCTCGATGTTGTAAGGCGGATATCCGGTCGCGGATTCGGCGCTGGCGGCGTCCAGCAGGTCGGCCAACCGGTCGAAGCCGACGACGGAACGATAAAGGGGAGAGAAATCGAGGGTACGCATAGGGAACCTCCTTCAGGAGCAAGGTTGCGATGACGTACGGGTCTGTGGCGAGCCGGTCTGGCCTCGCCCGTGGCCCGGAAGGCCCGGACATCCAGCGCCTTCGCGGCATGAGTTAGGAACGGCGCCGGCGGGTTCAAGGCCTGCGTCCTTCGACACGCCCGCGTGGGCGGGCTCCTCAGGATGACGAAGGTCTGGGGATCACAATCTCCGTCGTGGTGAGGGGCGCTCGCCCGGGCGCGTCTCGAACCACGCTCACGCCGTCAGGACCTGAGGTCGGGATCCAGCGTCTGCCCCGCGTCCAGCTGGACGCCGAAGGTGTTCAGGAACATCGAGACCTGGGTGTACTGGCCGGCGGTGAACACCACGTCCATGCGCTGCTTCTCGTCGAAGTGCTCGGACAGCGCGGCCCAGGCGGCGTCGCTGACGAAGTGGTCCTTCACCAGCTCGTCCGCGGCGCGGATCAGCGCGGCGTCGGCAGGCGACCAGCCGGCGTCGGCGCCCTGCTTGAGTTTGGCGATCTCGGTCTCGGTGAGGCCGGACGTCAGGCCGATGCGGGTGTGCTGGGTGAACTCGTAGCCCGACTTGCAGAGATAGCCGACGCGCAGGATGACGATCTCACGTTCCCTCGCCGGCAGGCTGTTGCGGCGGGAGAGCACGTAGGATCCCCACTCGTTGAACCGCGTGAGCGCCTTCGGGGCGCGGGCGAGGGTGCGGAAGATGTTGAGAACCGGCCGCCCGCCCTCGGCCATCGGCTTCAGCGCCTCGCGCTGTTCGTCGGTCAACTCGGCGTCCTCGAGGGGTGCGATGCGAGGGGCGGAGAGGCGCATGGGCGGTCTTCCTGGCGGGATTGCTGGCGGATGGGTCACAGTAGGGCCGCCACGGGCCTCGCGTCGAGCGATGGCCCGCCGGCGCGGGCTAAGCAGCGTTTACATTTGCGGGCGCCCCGGCCAAATTCGCCGCGCCGGTCAAGCCGGCGAGAGCCACGAGACCAGGGAACAAGGCATGTCGCGCCTCGACGAACTCACCACCCGCATGAAGACCGCCGTCGGATCCGACTCAGGTCTGGGCCGCACTCTGAAGTTCAATCTGAAGGGCGACGGCTTCGTCTACATCGATGGCGGCACGGTCTCCAACGAGGACAAGCCGGCCGACCTGACCATGACCATCGCCATGGACGACCTCATCGCGCTGGGCGAAGGCAAGCTCGATCCGATGACCGCGGTGATGACCGGCAAGCTCGGCCTCTCCGATATGGGGGTGGCGATGGGGCTGCAGGGCAAGATGCAGGCGCTGTTCTCCAAATTGCAGGCCTGACCTTGGGAGAACCGGCGCCGCTCTACGGCTCGGCCGAGGCGCCGGTCCCGGCCGGCGCCTCGGCAGAATGGGTCGTCGGCGCGGGCCGCAAGCGGCTCCGGGCGGCGCTCTTCCCGGCGCTAGGACAGCCGCGCGGCTCGGTGATCTTGAGCGGCGGCCGCACCGAACCGATCGAGAAGTACCTGGAGACAGCGGCCGAACTGACGGCGCGCGGCTTCGTCGTGCTCGCGCACGACTGGCGCGGGCAGGGGCTTTCGGAGCGGCTGCTCGGCGAACGCCTGAAGGGCCATGCCGTGCGCTCCCGCGACTTCGTGGAAGACATGCACGCCCTCGAGTCCGCCTTCGAGGCGCGGTTGCCGAAGCCGTGGCTCGCCATCGGTCACTCGATGGGCGGGTGCCTCTCAGCGCTGGTGCTGGCGATGGGCGAGCGGCGGGTCAGCGCCGCGGTGCTGACCGCGCCGATGTTCGGCATCCTGCTGGGCGGAGTCCCGGAACCGGTGGCCCGCGCGCTCGCGGCGGTCTCGACGGCGGTGGGACTTGGCGCGACGTTGACGCCAGGCTCGCGGATGGACGAGCCGGTCGCTCCCTTCAAGGATAACATCCTCACGCACGATGCGGCGCGCTACGCCCGCAACAACGCCCTCATCGCGGCGCATCCCGACCTGGCGCTCGGGCCGCCGACCTTCGGCTGGCTCCAGTTCGCCTTCCACGCGATGGACGAACTCAGGAGGGGGCAGGCAGTGACCCGGGTGGAGACTCCGGTGACGGTGATCGCCGCCGGCGCCGATCGGATCGCCGACAACCAGTTGATCCGACAGGTGACCGAGCGCTTCCCGAGAGGGCGCTACGTGGAGGTCCCGGGCGCGTTCCACGAGATCCTGCAGGAAACCGACGAGATCCGCGCGGTGTTCTGGCGCGAGTTCGACGCCCTGGCCGACGCCGTGGCGCCCAGGGCGGCCGCGGCGTAGCTACTTCGCCGCGCGCTTCAGCGAGACCAGCGCCGCGTCGAGCACCGCGCGGTCGCCGGCGATGGCCATCTGGCCGCCGTCGCGGCCGATCGGATCGCCGCGCCAGTCGGTGATCAGGCCGCCGGCGCCTTCGATGACCGGCACGGCGGCTTCGACGTCCCAGCTCTTCAGCCCGGCTTCCAGCACCAGGTCGATCGTTCCGGCGGCGACCATGGCGTAGGCGTAGGCATCGCAGCCCATCCTGGCGAGCCGCGCGGCGGCGCGCACCTGGCGCCAGGCGCCGAGTTCCGCGCCGTCGAAGCACGCCTCGGCGTCGGTGGTGGCGATAATCGCCTCGCCCAGCGTCACGCCCTTGCGCACCCTCAGCGGCCGCTCGCCGACCGCGTTGATCAGCCGCGATCCGGCGGGACCGCCGACGAAGATTTCGCCCAGAAACGGTTGGCCGATGGAGCCGATGACGGGCCGCCCCTGGTGGCGCAGCGCGATCAAGGTGGTCCAGACCGGCAGGCCGGCCACGAACGCCCGCGTGCCGTCGACCGGATCGAGCACCCAGACGAACTCGGAGTCGGGGCGGTCCTCGCCGTACTCCTCGCCGATCACGCCGTGATGGGGATAGTGCAGGGCGATCAGGCGGCGGATCTCGGCTTCCGCACCCTTGTCGGCGGCCGTGACCGGGTCGTAGCCGCCTGTGCCGGACTTCTTGTTCTCGATGCCGTGCGCGCCGCGGAACAGCGGCAGGATCACGGCGCCGCTGGCGCGGTTCAGTTCAAGCAGGAAGCGGTCGAGTGCGTCGGCGTCGGGGAGCATCCGCTCCCCTTAGCTTACGGACGCCGACGCACGGAAGCGTCGATCGGACGGGTTACGCGGCGTCCGTGTCGTGGCCGAGAGAACGCGCCAGCCCCAGAAGGCGCTGGCGCGGCTGCTCCCCCAGTTGGCGGAACGGCGGCGCGAGGTCAGGGGAACTTGCGACGGGATCCGCCAAGGCCGACAACGGCTGGGCGAGTCCCTCGAAGAAATAGTTCAC
>DATJRL010000129.1:0-2938 GCA_035504785.1 Caulobacteraceae bacterium | reverse complement strand
TTGCGCGGCGGGTCCGACCGCGAACAGCGTCGGCAGCCACGCCGGAAAGTCGCCGCCGGTCATGTCGCCGTCGCGGCTAGCCCGCGCCCAGCGCGAGGTCAGCGCCAGGCCGACCAGATCCGCGCCGCCCAGCTGCGCGGCGTTCACCGCCTCCTGGAAGTTCAGCAGACAGAGGTAGTTCTCCCGCCCCTTGCGCACCACCGCCTTGCGCGCCCTGAGCGCCGGGTCGGGGAACACCGCGTGGCTCTCTCGCTCGATCTGCCGCTGCAGGGCGCGGGTGTAGGTCGAGACCCACACCGCCGGACCGTTGGCCTCGGCCCAGAGCGACGCGGGGGCGAGGTAGGCGAGGGTCTTGCCGACGCCGGTGCCGGCTTCGGCGAGCATCAGCCGCGGTTCGCCCTCCCTGTCGCGCGGTCCGAAGGCGAAGGCGGCCTCGGCGGCGTACTGGCTCTGCGTCGGCCGCGCCTCGTCGAGGCCGGAGCGCTCCAGCAGCGTGGCGAGCCGCCGCGCCGCGCCCTCGGGGTCGATCGGCTTCGAGCCCGCCTCGCCAGGCGGCGCCTGATCCTCCCACTCCGGCAGCCGCGACCACACCTCCAGTCCCGAGCCGCGCCAGGGCCGGCCGATCGGCTGCGTGCGCAGCGCCGCGATCGCCGCCGGCGCCCAGGGCCAGCTGGCTCGGGCCAGGGTCTCCGCCACCGCCAGCGCTTCCTCGCGGCTCGGCTTGGGGCCGGCGGCAAGTTCGGCCAGCAGACCCGCACACACCTCGCGCAGCGCCGCCGCCTGCTCCGCGGCGCCCCGCGGCTCCGCCAGGCCCACTGCCAGCGCCAGCCCCGCCGCGGACGGGGCGCAGAAGGCCGCGGGCCGGACGAACGCGAACAGCTCCAGCGCATCGAACAGGCGCGCGGACCTCGGCGGCGCGTTCAGCCCCAGCCGCCGCGCTGTCATGCCGGCGTGGGCGAGCAGCACCGGCCCCGTCTCGAACAGATCCCGCGCCTCCGGCGGCCGCGCGGGCCGCGCCCCGGCCCCATCGGCGATCCCCACCCGCGGCCCCGGCAGGACCACGAGCGCCGGCGCCAGATCGAGACTCGCGGCGATGGCGTTCACCGCCCCGGAATACCTCGAATCACGCCGAAACGAAACGCGAACATTCGTTGCGTTCGATGCCTGTCCGTGCTACTTGGCCATGTCGAATAGCCAGGAGGTCCGACATGACCTGGACACTCGCGACAGCGAAGGACCGTCTGTCGGAGGTGATCCGGAAGGCGGAGCAGGAAGGGCCACAGACGATCACGGTGCGGGGGCGGGAAGCCGCCGTCATCCTGTCCAAGTCCGCATTCGACCGGATCGACCCAAGCAAGCCTCGACGGAACTTCAAGGAATTCCTGCTGGCGATTCCGTCGCTAGAGGGCGTCGACCTGACGCGGGACGACACGCCGGCGCGTGAAGTGAATCTTTGAGGTTCCTGCTCGACACCAACGCGGTGAGCGAACCGCGTCAGGCGCGGCCAAACGCCGGCTACATGCGGTGGATCGACGGACGCGATCCGGACGAGCTGGCGATTAGCGCGCTCACCTATGGAGAACTGACCCGCGGGATCGCATCCCTGGCGGACGGACGAAGGCGCTCGGAACTTTCGGCGTGGCTGGCCGAAGCCCTGACGTTCTTCGGCGATCGCATCCTTCCAGTCGACGTTGGCGTCGCGGCCGCCTGGGCCGAGGTCTGGCTTACGCACCGCCGGCTCGGCAAGTCCGTCGGCGTTGTCGACGAACTCACAGCGGCCACCGCCATGGCGCACGGCCTGGCAGTGGTGACGCGCAACGTTCGCGACTTCGAGCATAGCGGGTGCGACCTGCTCACGCCCTGGTCGACGTGACGTGGACGACGGCCGCGCCCTCTCCGCCCTGCCGCCGCGCTTCGAGGCGTGGTTCGCGGAGCGCGGGTGGGCCCCCCGGACGCACCAGCTGGCGATGGTGGAGCGGGCCAGGCTGGGGCGCCATGCGCTGCTGATCGCCCCCACCGGCGGCGGCAAGACCCTCGCCGGCTTCCTGCCCAGCCTCATCGACCTCGCCGAACGGGGCCGCCGCAACGCCGCGCCCAGCCTGCACACGCTCTACCTCTCGCCGCTGAAGGCGCTGGCGGTGGATATCGAGCGCAACCTGCTGGCGCCGATCCAGCAGATGGGCCTGCCCGTCACCGCCGAGTCGCGCACCGGCGACACCGGGCTCTCGCGCCGCCAGCGCCAGCGGGTGAAG
This sequence comes from Caulobacteraceae bacterium, assembly GCA_035504785.1. Lineage (GTDB taxonomy): Bacteria > Pseudomonadota > Alphaproteobacteria > Caulobacterales > Caulobacteraceae > Acaudatibacter. The sequence goes on along the minus strand of DATJRL010000129.1, from coordinate 686 downwards.
CCGCCGGACATGCTGCTCACCACCCCCGAGCAACTCGCCCTGTTCTGCGCCTGGGAGGGCGCAGGGCGGTACTTCGAGGACCTGGAATGCGTGATCGTCGACGAGGTGCACGCGACCTGGCCGTCCAAGCGCGGCGACCTGGTGTCGCTGGGCCTCGCCCGGCTGCGGCGGTTTGCGCCGCGCCTGCGCCGCGTTGGTCTGTCGGCCACGGTCGACGACCCGGACGTGATCCGCCGCTGGCTGTCGCCCACCGACGGCACGGACGTCGACCTAGTGCGTGGCGCCGCCGGCGCCCCGCCGGTGGTGGACATGCTGCTGTCGGAGGGCCGCGTGCCCTGGTCCGGCCACACCGCCCAGCACGCCATGCCGGAGGTCTACGAGCAGATCAAGCAAGCCCGCATCGCCCTCGTCTTCGTCAACACGAGGTTCCAGGCGGAGTTCGCGTTCCAGGAACTGTGGCGGCTCAATGAGGACAACCTGCCCATCGCCCTCCACCACGGCTCGCTTTCGGCCGAGCAGCGGCGCAAGGTGGAGGCGGCGATGGCGCGCGGGGCGCTGCGAGCCGTCGTCTGCACCTCGACCCTCGATCTCGGCATCGACTGGGGCGACGTCGACCTCGTCATCCAGCTCGCCTCGCCGAAGGGCGCCTCGCGGATGGTGCAGCGGATCGGCCGCGCCAACCACCG